>JAAYNO010000192.1 GCA_012520855.1 Clostridiaceae bacterium
CTATTGTTTAACAATAACACGATAACAACTGACAAATTCCAGTTTTGGATATGTTCCCATAAACGCAAAGGGGCATAAAATGGGAAAAATGTGATAAAGACATACTTCCTATCCTCTCGAGCCATGTGGAGTGCGTAGTTTTGATAACGCGCAATATGTAGTGGAATATGATTTTTTAACACAATATGTTGTGCTTTCGCGCATTTAGAGAGGAACAATTGCCTACTTATTATTGGCGATAAAACGTGATATAATTAGGCTATATCAAGGACAGAGGTGAATTTGTGGATTCAAAGATATGGTATATCCCGACAAAGAATGACCGTTTTTGGAAAAGAAAGTCGGAATATATTGCAGGGTCAGTACAAACGAAAAGGAACAGTTATATAGCCTTGCAGCACAGATTTCCGCTTTGACAAGAGCGGTTGCGAATATCAGCCAATGGCGGCTGGCTGATGTTTTTATCGATATCGCGTCAGCGAAGGGAGAAATACCTCGTCGTGAATTTGAACGACTGCTTCGGGAATGTGCTCACAACATCTCCGTTGTACTGACAAAAAGCATTAGCAGGTTTGGCAGGGATACTGTAGAGACCCTATCAGCACTCAAGCTATTGAAGGCAGCAGGAGTCAGAGTAATATTTGAGCAGGAGAATCTGGATACCGATGAAGTTGACAGCAACCTCATGATTTCGGTAATGGAATCCTTTGCCCAGGCTGAAAATGAAAGCCGAAGTGAAAATATCCGTATAGGGCTTGCCATGAAAGCCGCAAATGGAACATCCGGACTCTATAAACGAAAGCTATACGGCTACTCTAAAATAAGGATGGGGACCTTGTAATTGACAATGAGCAGGCTAAGGTTGTGCGGGACATTTTCAGATGGTATCTGGATGGTGCCAGTGTGCTTGGCATTATTAAGAAGTTGTCAGAAGCTGGCATACCGTCTCCTGCCGGCAAGGAACAATGGAATAAGCGAGCGATAGAGAAAATGCTTGAAAATGAGAAGTACACGGGTACAGTCTCGTTTTTGGATTCTGCAACACATGAATACGAATTTCAGATGAAAGAATGTCACCCGCCGATTATAACGGAGAGCGAGTTCCGGGCTGTTCAGGAAGAAAAGAAAAAGCGAAGCAATATCGTTATAAGTGATAGCGGCATGCATCGCAGCAACAAAAAATATAGTTCAAAGAAGAAAAAAAATCATAATTTTAATGGAGGTAACGATGAATAAAAAGGTAACCCTTGTGGGTATGATACTGTGTGGAGTAGCTGCAGTGATTTGGACAATTAGAGCCGTACTTGATATTGTATGTAGGACATATCATACTTCTCCAGTAATCCTCCTACTGAGTGTATTGTGCGCAGTGATTTGGATTGTAGCTTTTTTTGTGAATCTTCATAGATATCGCTCAAGTCAGGAACAATAACAAATTCTAGGTTGCTTTTCGCATGTAATAGTAAAATAGCCTCTACTCAATCGAAGCGATAGAATGGATAATAAAAAATCTTAACATATAGAAGAATCCCAACAAAATCAATGGTTGTGGCTATTTTTGGACTTATTTTCGAAACAACCTAACTATCACACGTTGAGACGGTTTGTCTGATGTCTAGGAAACAAAGTCAGAAAAGCCTTGAAAATACTGGGTTCATAAAATGAAAATAAATCTGTCCAATCGACCTAAGCCCTCGATATGCGTTCATGGAAACATATCGAGGGTGTTTTTTGTGGTAAAAATGAGTAAGGTAGGGTTGAGTTGA
>JAAYNO010000193.1 GCA_012520855.1 Clostridiaceae bacterium
CGAAACTGCTGAAAAAGTCGTTCCTTAGATGTCATTCTGAGCGTAGCGAAGAATCTTATTAGCTGATTATGCGGGTTTTAAGATTCTTCATTCCGCTTCGCTCCATTCAGAATGACAAAACCCGGACTTTTCAGTAATTTCGGGCAGTTCTTGCGGTAAATTTCTAACCCGAAGAACCGTCCTTCTGGTTATTTGGTTATTTCTTCATCTCTCTCCATATACCAAAAATAACGGGAACTAAGAGACTTATCCCTCCTGCTACCATCCACTCGTTGAGCTTAAGGGGTATTGTTCCGAAAACAGGCCTCATAAAAGGCAGATATATGACCCCTAAAAGCATAAGGATCGAGCTTATAACCGCTAAGACAAGATAAATATTTGAAAGTATCCTGATTTCAAATATCCCTTTGGTTTCAGACTTGCATTCAAAAACATGTATCAATTGTGAAACTACCAATGTAACCAAGGCACAGGTTCGCGCAGCGGCAAGATTTTTGCTGCTGGCTAAAACGAATAAAAAACTTGCTAGTGTTGAAAGCGCAATCAGTATGCCTCTTATAGCGATTACTCCTGAAAGCCCATGGGCAAAAATACTTTCCTTCGGTGACCTTGGCGGCTGTTTCATTATATCCGGCTCGCCGGGTTCCAGCCCCAGGGCTATCGCCGGTAACCCATCGGTTGCCAGGTTCACTATCAATATTTGGGCTGGCATGAGCGGTATCGGAAGACCAAACAGCGAAGCCAAAAACATCGTCAGTACTTCGCCGACATTGCATGAAAGAAGATATCTGATAAACTTACGTATATTGGAATATATGTTCCGCCCTTCTTCAACTGCTGCAACGATGCTTGAGAAATTATCATCCATAAGGATCATAGCCGCTGATTGTCTGGTTACATCGGTTCCGGTCTTGCCCATTGCAATGCCTATATCAGCATCCTTGACCGCCGGAGCATCGTTTACCCCGTCGCCTGTCATTGCCACTATTTGTCCTTTTTTTCTGTGAGCACGAATTATCCTCAATTTATGCCTTGGGTAAACTCGCGCATAAACAGTAGCTTTTGCGCATGCGTCTTCCAGTTGTGAATCTGTCATTTGATCCAATTCGGCTCCTGTCAGGATCTGATCACCTTCACGGTAAATACCGATCGACGCGGCGATTGCTTTAGCTGTTTCTTTATGGTCTCCTGTTATCATAACTGTTTTTATCCCAGCCTGGCGGCAGAGGTAAACAGCTTCAGGTGCTTCCTTCCTGGGCGGATCAGTCATGCCCGAAAGACCTATGAAAACAAGCTTCTCCTCAATTCTGTCACTCCAAAGAAGATTTCTTTCAACTGGCCTATAGGCAAAACCCATAACACGCAATGCTTCGGAAGTCATCAGGCGGCATTTGTCCATGATATTTTCCCTGTCATCGTGCGACATTTCGCGTTCATGGTCTCCAATCAATATCTTGGTGCATTTTTCAAGGATAACTTCAGGAGCGCCTTTGGCAAATAAGAACAGTTCTCCGGTGGTAATTCTGCAAATGACCGACATCATTTTGCGGTTGGAATCAAAAGGTATCTCCCTAACCCTCCGGTAGTAAGAATCAACTGCGCTTTTATCGAAACCCGAATCAAGGGCTGCTCTCACTAAAGCTACCTCGGTAGGGTCACCTTCGATGTCCAACGAGTTTTTATCATTTTCATCTGCTTTAATAATGTTCGTATTGCCGCATATAAGGCCGATCTTTAGTAATAATCTCAGCGGGAATGATTTATCGGGGTTGATTTCTCGGCCTTTACTGATAGCCTTCAGCCTTCCGCTTGCATTTTTCTTGAGAATAAAAGAATCCTTCCCTGCAAAGGCTGATACTACGGTCATTCGGTTTTCTGTAAGTGTTCCTGTTTTATCCGAACAGATCACTGTAGCGCATCCCAAAGTTTCAACAGCCGGAAGACGTCTTATAAGTGCATTTCTCTGAACCATTCTACGCACGCCGATTGCAAGGGCTATGGTGACAACAGCCGGGAGCCCTTCGGGAACTGCCGCGACCGCAAGGCTTATACCTCCGAGAAGCATCTGAACGAATGGCTCGCCTCTTAATATACCCATAATGGACACAACAGCACATATCAGCAGGCACAGGGTGACAATTATCTCTCCAAGACGTTCGAGCCTTTTTTGCAAAGGCGTTTCCTGAACTCCGGCCGTATCTATCATGCCTGCGATCTTGCCCATCTCGGTTTCCATACCGGTTGCCAGTACAACAGCCTTCCCCGTTCCATTGGTCACCATGCTGCCCATATACACCAGATTTTTATTAGAAGCCCCATCCGGTCTGTGTTTTCTCTCGTTGATCGCATCTTTGGAAGATGGAACCGATTCTCCGGTGAGCAATGATTCATCACAAAACATTGAATTAGCCTCAATAAGAGCCGCATCAGCAGGAACCCTGTCCCCTGCTTCAAGAATTATCAAATCCCCAGGCACAACCATGTCAGCAGGGATATCTTTTATGATCCCGTCTCGTATGACTCTGGCATGAGGAGCTGCCATGCTCATCAATGCTTCTAAGGCTTTCTCAGTTCTGATTTCCTGGAAAAACCCGAGAAGCCCATTAAGTACAATAATGACCAGAATGGCTATACCCTCGCTGTTTTGGCCCATGAAGAAGGAGATCACTGATGATACAATAAGAATTATTATCATTAGGTCGGTGAACTGGGAAATGAGCGTTTTTATCCATGAATTCTTTTTCCCGCTTTTTAATTCATTCTTTCCGTACACCTCAAGATTTTTGGCAGCATCGGCCTCGGTTAGGCCATAAATGTTTCTCTTGATATCATCAAAAACTATGTTGCGTTCTAAAGCCTCCACAACACCACTCCCTGTAATACAAAAATAGGACAATCTAGTTTATTCATGTCCGTTATTTATTAGTACAGTGAGAATGGTACGGGATTGGTCTTAAAATATATCTTCGATCAATAGCTCCACCGGGCAGTGGTCGGAGCCCATGACATCGGCGTGGATAATGGAATCTTTGATTTTATCTTTAAGAGCTTTGGATACACAGAAATAGTCTATGCGCCACCCTGCATTTCTCTCACGTGCTTTAAACAAATATGACCACCATGTATACGCGCCCGTTTTATCAGGATAAAAAAAGCGGAATGTATCAATGAAACCGGCATCTAAAAGCTGTTGGAACTTGTTCCTCTCTTCATCAGTAAATCCGGCATTCCTTCGGTTTGTGCCGGGATTCTTAAGATCGATCTCTTTATGAGCCACATTCAAATCTCCGCACACAATGACAGGCTTTATTTTATCAAGTGAACTCAGGTATTCTCTGAATGCATCCTCCCACTCCATCCTATAAGCCAACCTTTGCAATTCCCGCTGTGAATTGGGTGTATAAACATTGACCAGATAGCATCCGTTAAACTCCAGAGTAATCACACGGCCTTCCTGATCATGTTCTTCCAGTCCTATTCCATAGCTGACATTCAAAGGCTTTTTGTTTGTATATATCGCAGTGCCCGAATAGCCCTTCTTCCCGGCGTAGTTGAAGTAATCGAAATACCCTTCCAGCGCCAAATCTAACTGCCCTTCGCTAAGCTTTGTTTCCTGCAGGCATAATATATCAGGCTTTCTGCTGTCGAAGAAATCAAAGAAACCTTTTCCCAATACTGCTCTTAACCCATTAACATTCCATGATATCAGTTTTTTCATTTATGTCCTCCTAATCTGCTCCATAGTCTGCCACTTTTTAATTGTTCGGACTGTTTGTCCATCTGTTTTGCTTTTCAAAAACTTCGACGGCTTTATTTGCCTCCGAAACGATGTCAGCCTTAAAACCCATAATTTTAAGAAGCTTTATCGCATTTCTTGATGTCGCTCTTCCAACCTTTATCTTGTAATCGAATTTTATATCGTCATCAGTTATTTCCTCTTCAAAATGCTTATTCTCATATACCTTGTCCAGTATATGGGTCAACTCCACATCATGGGTAGCTGCAAAAATGCAAGTATTCTCCTGAGCCAAATGATACAAAAGCCTTGACGAGGCGGCTATGCGCTCAACAGTGTTAGTCCCCCGCAAAACCTCATCTATAATGCAAAGGCATGTTATATTACTATTTACCATCGAAAAGATTCTTTTAAGCGACTTTATTTCTGCAATAAAGTAGCTCTCTCCGTTTAGGACACTGTCTTTCAAAGCCATAGAAGTAATGGGGAACAAAGGCCGTGATATCCATTTTTCAGCTAAACAGAATCCCAGGGTATGTGCCAAGATCGTATTAATGGCAATAGTCTTCAAATATGTTGACTTCCCCGAAGCATTGGAACCGGTAAGGAGTGTAGGCTTTGAGGAATAAACAGGATTTGGCGTACAGTTCTGAATAAGTGGATGTATAACTTCCTTCGCATCAATATTGATGCTTTTGTCAATGCTGTCCCACATTATTTCAGGCTTGCAATATAAGTCAAGGCTTTCCCTGTATGAGGCTATACTTATGGTCGCATCGATTTCACCGATAGCTTCAATAAGCTGGGCAAGCTCTTCATGGTGTTCATTAAGAAATTTGATAGATGACTGGTAGTTCCATATATCAATCAGAAAAACCATATTTAACAAAGATATTGAATCACTGACCATATCGCCTGAGAACCCGGCTATGAAATTGTTTAAGGAACCTTTGCTTAAAATGGGCTTAAGAGTTTTGTAAAGCTCATAAAGCTTATCAAATTTATCCTTAAGCTTCTGTATCCTGTTTTTGCATAGGGTCTTAGCCAGTATTACGATCCGGGTCGCCTGGATTATTGCCTCAAGACCCGAATGAATACTCACAGCCTTTTTTTCATGATAAAAAGCATTGATACCCATGGCAAGTATGAACCAAAACATCCCAAAGCCAATATTAATAAACAGTATGGGTATAGCCAGGATCGGCATAAATGCAAGAACCTTATAAAGCCATTTATTATCTATTTCCAAAAAATCTGAATCATCAACTAAAACGTCAAGCCTGCTTGGCCTGAATTTACCGGCATTGGCCAGCAATATCTGGATCCTTTCCCGTTCCTCCTGGTGTTCTGCCCAATAGTCAATCAGCTCAACACGGTCCTGGTATTGCTCTTTGCTGTACAGTGGTGTTCTTAAGATCGAATAGAGAACATTATCTCCCATTGATGTTGATGTGCCGTTGATAAGTTCGAAGTAACTATCCATCTCAAGGTCATCCCAGGTAGTATCGTCAATTACTCTGTCAGATTTTTTTTTGGTCCGAAAGCGAAATAACTGAGAGAAATTCTTTAGATCGATCTCATCAAACTCATTTTCAGGGAGTTTACCCCAAGTTTTTTTTATAGAACTTATCAGCCTTTTTTTTCTTTTTTTTGACTGATACATGCTGATTATTATTGAAACAATAAATACAGATGCGACAGCGACAATAAACTCTTGCATAAAATCCTCCCTGCTTTCACTCCATACAATTATAACCTTTATTTACATATGGTACAACTCTCCGCTAAAAGACAAATTTCATGTTTTTTAGTGTTGCAATACAGAATATTGAATGTTACAATATGAAAGAACAAAATATCTTTAAGACTGGTACAGAGATACCGACAAGATATTAAATAACGTTAAATCAAGGCTAGTGTAAACACCTGCCCGATTTAGTGAGAACGAATCTTGTCTGGGGCAAGGTTTTTTTTTGCCATTCTTAAAGACTTTGCGGGGGACATTAATATGAAGCTTAAAGCACAAATAATGGATGAGATATCCGTTGAACGCGCTATAGTCCGCATTGCACATCAGATAATAGAAAAAAACCACGGTGTTGATGATCTTTGCATCATCGGAATCAAGACCCGGGGCATACCTCTCGCATCAAGGCTGGTTACAGCCATTCAATCGATCGAAGGTGTCCAGGTAGAAATGGGTAAGCTGGACATCAGCCTTTACCGTGATGATATTTCAAATATGTCAGATGATCCAGTTTTAAACTCAACAGATATTCCTTTTTCCATAGTAAACAAAAACGTTATACTGGTAGACGATGTGATCTTTACCGGCCGAACTGTCCGTGCGGCTATGGATGCTATTATGGCTCTTGGCAGGCCAGCAACGATTCAGTTAGCGGCCTTGATCGACAGAGGCCACAGAGAGCTTCCCATACGCACAGACTATGTTGGGAAAAATATTCCTACATCCAAAGCGGAGGTTGTTTCCGTCCATCTTAAAGAATATGACGGAGATACAAGTGTCCGCTTATATGAAAAAGTACTCAATTAAATTTAAAATAAGCAAGGGGGATTTTAAACCATGGAAAACACCAAACAGGTAATCGGGTACCTGCCCGACGAAAAACCACCAATATGGAAGCTTTTGCTCTACGCAATACAGCAGGTGATAGTAATGTTCCCTGCCACAGTTGCTGTCGCGATCATAACAAACTTCCATATCTCCACGACTATCTTTGCAAGCGGCCTGGCGACAATCTGTTTCATATTTGTAACGGGCAAAAAGATACCTTTATACTATGGCTCAAGCTTTTCATATCTTTCGGCAGTTCTTGGTATAATGAGTTCCGAGGCACTTGCAGGTTCGGTTCTTAATGAAAAGATTGCTATTGCACAGTTCGGTATCGTTATGTCCGGTCTTGTATCAATAGCTGCTGGTTTTATTGTCAAACAGTTTGGAAGAGACTCGATTGAAAAAATACTTCCTGCAACGATTACTGGTCCGGTTGCAATGGTCATAGGACTTACTCTTGCAGGTACGGCATTGTCTGACGCAGCATCAGTTAATGGTGCTATCAATGTTCCTGAGGCACAGGCGGCTCTTGCTGTCAATATGGCCTGGATCGTCTCTCTGGTTACATTAATTTCAACAATAATGTTCTCAGTTTATTTAAAAGGGTTTTTAGGACAACTCCCCTTGCTCTTAGGTCCTATTCTTGGTTGTATAACAGCTTTTATAGTCAGCCTTGCAACAGATATCAATCTGTTTAAAGTATTGCCTGCAACAGCGAACAGCGGATTCTTTGCATTGCCGGTATTCACTTTACCTAAGCCCAACTGGGCAGCAGTGGCCGCTATTATGCCAATCGCCATTGCGACGATCCCGGAATCAACAGCCCATGTTTATCAGCTTGATATTTATGTGAATGATTTAGCCAGGAAAAAGAACAACGGTAAGAAATACGATATAGCAGAAAGGCTTGGACACAACCTTATAGGTGACGGAATCGGCGATATCGTAGCTGGCTTCATTGGTGGTCCTGCAGGGACAAACTATGGTGAAAACATCAGCGCAATGGCTATCACAAAGGTATTCTCCATTCCGGTCCTTATAGCTGCCGCAATTATCGCCATGATAATCTCTTGTTTTTCACCGCTTATCAACGCGATCTATGCTATCCCTACAGCAGTAATCGGCGGACTCGAAGTATATTTGTTCGGAGCCATCGCTGCCCAGGGTATAGCAATAATGGTTGAGAAAAAGGTAGACTTGTTCAGTTCAAAGAATATTGCGATCATAGCGACCATAATGATAATAGGTCTTGGCGGACAATATGCCTTCGGAGGAAGTATACCGTTCTTCGGTCTGAATATCCCATGTGTAGCCGGAGCCGCTATATTCGGAATTCTTCTTAATCTTATCTTAAGCATAGGTGAGAAGAAAAAAGTCGCAGACTAAGCTGAAGTGAGCCAGACAGAAAGGTTTAGAACAATAAAATAAACGTTGTCATTATTGAATGGAGCGAAGCGAAATGAAGGATCTTAAAGCTGGCTTGAATAACAGACAAGATTCTTCGCTTCGCTCCAGATGTCTTATAGGGTGTGCAGTTTCAATTACTTTTTGATCATCTTTATTAATAGCTATGAGTCTATCAAAAAACGTCTTAAACCTTGACCTGACTATGATTAAACCTGATAATAGAGATATGAATGTCTCGGATGATACTAAATGTAGTGGCGTGCATTTGCACGCCAGTTCTTCGAGTGACGCAGTAAAGGATGTTATTATGAGCAAAATATTAGTATTGGCAGAAAAGCCTTCAGTTGCAAGAGATATAGCGAAGGTACTTAAATGTAATCAAAACGGTAATGGCTTTATTTCAGGACCTAAGTATATTGTGACATGGGCATTGGGGCATCTGGTCACTCTGGCTCCACCGGAGGTTTACAACAAGAAATATAAAACCTGGAATCTTGAAGATTTGCCCATGCTTCCTAAAAAGGCTGAGCTTGTAGTTATTAAGGAAACCTCAAAGCAATTCGGTATCGTAAGAGGTCTTCTTCATAGAGACGATGTAAGCGAGCTTGTTATTGCCACCGACTCCGGACGTGAAGGCGAGCTCGTTGCCCGTTGGATAATACAGAAGGCAGGATTCAAAAAACCCATAAGACGTTTATGGATATCCTCTCAAACAGATAAAGCTATTAACGAAGGATTTCAGAATTTAAAGCCTTCACGGAATTATGATAACCTTTATCTGTCCGCTCAAAGCCGCGCTGAAGCAGACTGGTTGGTAGGTCTTAATGTAACCCGTGCCCTCACATGTAAATATAACGCCCAATTATCAGCCGGAAGAGTACAAACCCCCACCCTTGCTATGATCGTTGAACGGGAAAATGAGATAAAGAGATTCGTTCCAAAGGATTTCTGGACAGTAGGAGCTAATCTGAAGGGCTTTAGCGTACTGTGGCAGGACAGGAAAACCGGTCAAACACGTATATTTGATAAAGACAAGGCCGAAAGCATCGTGGCTAAGGTATCAGGTAAAACCGGTACTATTACCGATGTATCCAAAGAAGCAAAAAAAGAGCTTCCGCCTCTTGCCTATGATCTTACGGAATTGCAGCGTGATGCAAACAAAAAATATGGCTATTCGGCTAAGAAGACTTTACAGCTAATGCAGAGCCTGTATGAGCGTCACAAGCTGGTGACTTACCCCCGAACAGATTCTCGCTATTTAACTGACGACATAGTTCCAACCTTGCCTGAACGGCTTAAAAGCATAGCTGTTGGCCCGTATCAAAAAGCATCTCAGGCTTTGCTGAGAGCGAGACCTGGTATTACAAAGCGCCTGGTGGACAACAGCAAGGTGACTGATCACCACGCCATTATCCCCACAGAGCAATACGTTGATTTATCTTCCCTTAACAATGATGAGAGGCACATTTTTGATCTTATTGTTAAGAGGTTTTTAGCAGTATTAAGTCTGCCCTTTGAATACGAGCAGACAACAGTTAAATATGAAGTCGAAGGCGAACTGTTTACAGCCAGAGGGCGTATAATAAGATCTCAAGGCTGGAAAAGCATATATGACAACGATGCTTCTTATGATAACGACGATGACAGCTCTGACGATGACAACGGTCACCAATCCCTTCCCCCTGTTTCTAGAGGTCAAACCGAAACCATCGCTCAGGTTCGAACGATAAACGGTAAAACTTCACCACCCAAACGGTTTACAGAGGCTACGCTGCTTTCTGCAATGGAGCATCCGGGTAAATATATGGACAACAAAGCGCTCAGAGAAGTGATCGAAGGTACCAGCGGTCTGGGAACCCCTGCAACCAGGGCTGATATAATTGAGAAATTGTTTGACAGCTTTTATGTTGAAAGACATGGCAAAGAAATAATACCGACTTCCAAAGGCATACAGCTTATCGATCTGGTTCCCGAGGATTTAAAATCCCCTGAACTGACAGCAAAGTGGGAGCAGCAGCTTGCATTAATAAGCAAGGGGCAGGCTGATTATACAGCTTTTGTATCAAAAATGAAGGACCAGGCTAAAAAGCTCGTTGGTACAGTTATTTCAAGCAGTCATGTATACAAGCATGAAAACATGACCCGTGAAAAATGTGAAAGTTGTGGTAAATTTCTTCTCGAAGTCAAGGGTAAGAAAGGGAAAATGCTGGTTTGCCCAGACAGGGAATGCGGTTTCAGAAAAAACCTGTCATTTATATCAAATGCCAGATGTCCTGAATGTCATAAGAAGATGGAAATACGCGGTGAAGGCGATGATAAGTCCTTCTTCTGCTCATGCGGATACCGAGAGAAGCTTTCAGCCTTTAACAAGCGAAAAAATGAAACAGTAAGCAAAAGGGAGGTTAATCAGTTCCTGAAGAATCAGGACCATAACACTCCCATAAATTCAGCCTTGGCTGATGCTCTGGCTAAAATGAGAAAAGGGGATTGACCCCTTTAACTCACGTATAGCGGGCGCACACTGCACGCCCCTACAAAAGTGGGACAAGATCCTGTCCCACTTGACCAGCCATAATTTATTTATTTTTCAGGTTAAACCATGCGTTAAGGCCGGGATATTCGGCTACATCGCCCAATTCCTCTTCGATTCTTAACAATTGGTTATATTTTGCAACCCGATCAGTTCTTGAAGGAGCACCGGTCTTGATTTGTCCTGAGTTTGTAGCAACAGCTATATCTGCAATGGTTGCATCCTCGGTTTCACCGGAGCGGTGTGAAGTAACGGCGGTATAACCTGCGCGGTTAGCCATTTCGATCGCTTCAAGGGTTTCGGTGAGGGTACCGATCTGGTTGACCTTGATAAGAATGGAGTTAGCCACACCCATGTCAATACCTCTCTTAAGACGCTGGGTATTGGTTACGAACAAGTCATCGCCGACCAACTGGATCTTCTTGCCAAGTCTGTCGGTAAGAAGCTTCCATGCCTCCCAGTCTTCCTCGGAAACGCCGTCTTCAACCGAGATGATCGGATATTTATTGCACATATCTTCCCAGAAATCAACCATGTCTTCTTTGGTCATCCATTTATCGGCTTTCCACCAATAGTACATTCCTTCCTTGCCCTTTGCCTTAGCTTCTTCATACATTTCGGTAGCTGCAGCGTCGATAGCGATGCGGAATTGCTCTCCGGGCTTGAAGCCGGCTTTTTCAATAGCTTCGACAATAACCTGGATAGCTTCCTCATCTGATTTAAGATTTGGAGCAAATCCGCCTTCATCACCAACAGCAGTGGAATAACCCTTGCTCTTCAAAACACTCTTTAAGTTGTGGAATATTTCAGCACACCATTGAAGTGCTTGCTTGAAGCTGTCAGCACCAACAGGCATAATCATGAATTCCTGAATGGTTACCGAATTATCAGCATGTTTTCCGCCATTGATGATATTCATCATGGGAACAGGAAGAACCTTGGAATTAGTTCCGCCTATATATTGATAAAGAGACAAACCAAGAGCTTCGGCAGCAGCCTTTGCAACTGCGAGGGAAACACCTAAAATAGCGTTTGCACCCAGCTTACCTTTGTTTTCGGTTCCGTCCAGCTCTATCATGGTCCTGTCGATCAGAATTTGATCAAAAACGTTCATTCCAACAATCTCGGGAGCAATGATATCATTAACATTGTCGACAGCCTTTGTTACACCCTTGCCAAGATAACGTGATTTGTCTCCGTCTCTTAATTCAACAGCCTCAAAAGCGCCTGTAGAAGCTCCCGAAGGAACGGCTGCACGACCTATAAAGCCACCTTCAACTATAACTTCTACTTCAATTGTGGGATTTCCGCGGGAGTCAAGAATCTCTCGTGCAAATACATCTTCGATTTCTAAATATTGCTTCATATAATAAACTCCTTTCAAATGATTGTTAAAATAATAACCACTCTCTAGCATACCTTAAGATGCTAAGGTTGTAAAGGTAGTATCTGCCGAATTTAATGGTATAATCCCCATAATTACTTGATGACTTTTCTCAGGGTTTTGTAGATAATCAGCACCACTAATGAGTTGGCAGCCGATTTGATCAAATTGAAAGGAATTATTACCGTGGGAAGCAATGCTGACACTACCTCAAACGGTACTCCCCAATATCGCGTTGTAACAAATAGATTAACAGGTATCATAACTAATGTCATGGAAAGGCAGCCCAACAATAAAGATATAATTGCTCCTTTGTGAGTTTTATGTTTCTTGTAATAAAGTGATGATACCGTTACTAAAGTACCGGTAGCAATAACATGCATTACAAAGCCAACGATCCCGTTTTTAGCGCTTACAGTGAAAGCTTGGATCAGCGATGCAACTATAGTGATTATAAGGCCTGCTATCGGACCATATGCAAACCCGCCAATCAGGATAGGTATGTCTGCAGGATCATATTCCAAATCAGGTACTGCAGGAAAAATCGGAAAGTGAATCAGAAAGATCAAAACAACTGATAAAGACGCTAGAATCGCCATCGTACACAATTTTCTGACCCCAAATTTCATAGTAACAACACTCCTTAAATAATTTCTTTTTTCCTAATACAATCCAGAACTAATGCAATCCGATTTCGCCTGATCATGCAAACACAAATGAAAAAATCCCTGAAGAATAAATTTCTTCAGGGATCAATATATCTTGCACGCTTTTTATTAATCTTCTCCCATCCAGACTATACTGTCGGCTCCGGGATCTCACCGGATCATGCTAAAATAGCTCGCGGGCTAGTGGCTAACCACATCACCGCCGGTAGGGAATCACACCCTGCCCTGAAGATTGTATTAAATTAACTCAATTATATTTTATGGTTTTTATCTTGTCAATAAAAAGGTTTTTTTTACTCAGTTTAAAGCGCCTGAGTAAGGCGCTGTTTATTTAGTCGTCTTTCTCAATCGTCTTTAAGGTAGAACCTCACCAGCTCTTCGAGCAATTCATCTCTCTCCAGCTTCCTTATAAGGCTTCTTGCGTTATTATGGCTGGTAATGTAAGTCGGGTCACCGGACATAATATACCCTACGATCTGGTTGATAGGGTTATATCCCTTCTCCTTTAAAGCCTCGTAAACATTTACTATAATGTCACGAGCCCGGTTAGATTTATCTTTATTTACGTCAAATTTCATTGTCCCAAAGCTCATATATTTCACCCGCTTCCTTTACTGCATATCGAAGCTATACCTTTTTTATATTAATACATACAGGTTCTTAAATCAAGTTATGACTTGAAATTCGGATCATAAAAGATCTCCTCTCATATATTCCCCTTCACATGAAACTAACCGGATATTTATTATTTCCCCAGTTTTTTGGCTTCTAATCTTTACTTTCACAGGAATATAATTTGGAGTCAGCCCCTCCATATCACCGCTACTCCCCTCGACAGGCTTTTCAAGAAGCACATCGGTCTTCCTGCCAATAAAGCTCTCAAATGCCTTATGCCTCATTTGCTTAGCTAATTCGATCATCCTTTTACTTCGGGCTTCCTTGGTTTTTGAATCAATCTGATCCTGAAATTTGTAAGCGGGGGTTCCCTTTCTGGGAGAGTATTTAAACACATGCATCCACAAAAATCCGATTTCCCTGCAAAAAGCATACGACTTTTCAAATTCCTCTTCTGTTTCGCCCGGAAAACCCACCATCACATCGGTTGTAAAAGTCACATCAGGTATTTTTTCTCTGATAAGACTAACAATATTTCTGTATTCTTCAGGAGTATATTTTCTGTTCATACGCTTAAGTGTCTCTGTACACCCGCTTTGTAGAGACAAGTGGAAATGGGGGCATAGCTTGGGCAGTTTCTTTATTTCTCCGATAAAATCAGATGTCAGGAACATTGGTTCCAAAGACCCCAGACGTATTCTTTTGATACCCTCTACCTCATGTATTTCTTTTATCAGTTCCGCCAAACCTTTGCTGTTTCTTTCATCATAATATGAAGTAAGGTGGATGCCCGTCAGAACTACCTCTTTGAAACCATTAAGCGCAAAGCTTTTTGCTTCCTTAATGACTTCCTTGATATCCCTGCTGCGAATGGGACCTCTGGCATAAGGGATAATGCAATATGAACAAAACTGGTCACAGCCGTCCTGAACCTTTAAAAAAGCACGGGTATGACCATCATATGTTTCAACCGGAAGCTCTTCATATTCAGAGAGCAATTTTCTTTCAAAAACATACTGACTTTTTTCTTTATTACGGATATTTTCTACAAGCTCAACTATCCTGTGTTTCATGTTATTACCCAAAACCAGGCTAACTCCCTCGACCTTCGCCGCTTCTTCGGGAGAAACCTGTGCAAAGCAGCCCACGGCCGCAACAATAGCGCTGGGGTTCAACGAATGGACTCTTCTTAACATCTGCCGCGATTTTTTATCTCCCATGCTGGTAACGGTGCAGGTATTAACAACATATACATCTGCAAACTGGTCTTCAGGCACGATCCTGTAACCGGCTTTCTGAAAAAGCAGCTTCATGCCTTCGGTCTCAGCTATATTAACTTTGCAGCCCAAAGTAATCAAGGCTACAGTCTTATTCTCTTCCATCTGATGATCCTTTCCGGAATCTGTTACATTCTGGTTAAATATGCTAAGTATATATTGACGTCTTCAGTTAATGGTAATACACTAGATAATGATCACTCTTATAATAATTTACTTTGAAAGGCGGTGTAATACTTGAAGACATTTAATATTCTACTAAAATCAATTAATGATGTGAAGGATTTTGTTAACATCGTAAATAAATATGATTTCGATGTCGATCTCACATCAGGTCGATATATTGTTGACGCTAAGTCTATTATGGGAATTTTCAGCCTGGATTTATCCAAGCCCATTAAGGTTGAAGTCCATAGCGACAATCCCGACGAGTTTATTAATGAGATCAAGAGCATTATAGTTGAATAATCTCTTTATCTCGGAGATTTATGTTCGCACAAGCCCCTGGCATTTATGCACGGGCTTTTTTGCTGTCCTTTTTTAAGTAATGGGGATATTCCGCCGCAAGCCGGTTACGCTAAACAGCGGTTTCACTATTTCTCTTAATGAAGCATAATGTAAGCAATGGGGACATTCCACGACAAATCCAACCCGCGAAGCAGTGGTGTGTCCCCATTACTTAAAAACTCAATTATAATATGATCAAGCCTAAAACCGCTGAAAGTATGATTATAAGTATTGTGTCCATCTTGATCGCAATAGATGCCAGTATGGCCATAACAAAAATCGCAAATGCTCCAGGGCTTATATAAAGCGGCATGGTCAAATCTACAAAAGATTCAAAGGCAAAGAATATAAAAGCCGATGCTATAAGGGCTATAGTTACAGGTCTTATCCCTCTCATACAAGCTTCTAAGGTCTTGCTCTCTTTAAATTTCAGTATAAAATGGGCGGCTAATATCACCAGAACAAAAGACGGCAATGATACGCCAAAAGTTGCCAATGCGGAGCCCCAAAAGCCCCCGACCCTGTAACCTACGTATGTTGCGGCATTAACCGCTATCGGTCCGGGCGTCATCTGTGATATCGCTGCAATATTGGCGAATTCTTCGGCTGTGATCCAGCCTATAGCCATGAGCTCCTTCTGTATCATGGTAATAATGGAATATCCGCCTCCAAAGCCCAATAAACCTATTTTAGCAAATATCAGAAACAGTCTAAGCAGAACCATTTTTCTTAAGCCTCCTTAATCTGTAGAAAATAAGTCCCGATAAAGCGCCAAGTAGAATAATTAAGGCTATATTGATTTCTAAAAACAAAGCCATAACAAATGCGGCGACCGCCAAAACTGATGCAAAAATATCTTTGATCACTCTTTTTCCAAGACGGACAACAGCCGTGGCAATTACCCCGGCAATACCGGCTTTAGCTCCTGTCAGAGCTTTATCTATAACAGGATTTCCGCTTACCGTACTAAACAGAACAGCAATAAGCAAAATTATAATAAATGAAGGCAGGACCACTCCGAAAGCCGTTACCAAAGCCCCTATAAAACCGGCAATACGATAGCCCACATATATAGCTGAATTAATGGCTATGACCCCCGGAAGTGACTGAGAGACGGCAAATGCATCCACAATCTCTTCTTTACCGATATAGCCCTTTTTATCCACGATCTCTTTTTCTATAATAGGGAGCATGGCAAGACCTCCGCCGATTGTTAAGGCTCCTATCTTAAAAAAGGTAAAAAATAAGTCCCATAATACTTTTGCTTTATTCTTTTTCATGTATTCTCTCCTGTCTGTAGGGGCGTACATTGTACACCCGAATAGTAGGTGCGTGCATTGCGCGCCTCTGAACGAAGCGCAGCCTGCTACAATGTCATTCTGAACGAAGCGCAGCCTACCACCATGTCATTCTGAACGAAGCGCAGCGTAGTGAAGAATCTTCACAAGTACACAAGAATTATAGCACATTATTTTATTCCGTATAACTGTTTGACCTGTTACTTCCAGATATGGTATGATATTTTGTAAATAATTCCTGATAAATGTATTACCGCAGCGTATTCAAAGAAATAACTGCGTAACGACATAGAGGTAATCATGAAAAAAATCATTGTTTTTCTAATGATTCTGGTAATATCGATATCTCCGCTTTTCAGGGGGCTTTTCTTTTATTATGAAACCTCCGTATTCCTTACTGTTGTTGCTCTGCTGTCTTTTGTTTATTTCATGCTGAAGGTCAAAAACCGGGAAGATGTTTACTATAATAAATGGCTTCTACTTTTTGGTTTGCTGCTGACCGCCGCGTACGGTCTGGCCTTTATGACGGCTGTGAATCCCAGGGATAACATATCGGCACTGTTACTTGTTTTGGAATACCTGGTGCTGTCAATCGTACTGTATGATTATTTCCACGATAAGAAAGAAAGCTTTAGCAAAGCTTTTTTATTTCCCATAGTAATAATCGGCTTTATAAACTCTGTGACCGGAGTTGAA
>JAAYNO010000028.1 GCA_012520855.1 Clostridiaceae bacterium
AGATTCTTCGCTGCGCTCAGAATGACATACACGAATGCGCAATACAAGCCGATTGTCACTCCTGCGTATCAGATCCTTCGCTTCGCTCAGGATGACATGTTGTAATGCTCTTTACTTGCCAGATTCTTCGCTGCGCTCAGAATGACATACACGAATGCGCAATACATGCCGATTGTCACTCCTGCGTATCAGATCCTTCGCTTCGCTCAGGATGCCACGTTGGAATGCTCTTTACTTGCCAGATTCTTCGCTGCGCTCAGAATGACATACCGGCGGTATTTCAGGTTTTTATCTCGAAGAATCCTTCATTCTCCTGTCGATTTCTCGCATTGCATCTCTTTTGGCAATATCCTCGCGTTTATCATAAAGCTTTTTACCTTTCGCAACGGCAAGCTCAACCTTTACCTTGCCCTTCTTAAAATACAGACTCAATGGCACAAGGGTAAGTCCTTTTCTTTGGGTATAGCCTATCAGCTTGTTTATCTCAAATCTATGGAGCAAGAGCTTTTTGACCCTTAAAGGATCATGGTTGAACCTGTTTCCCATATCGTAAGGGCTTATATGAAGACCATATACAAATACTTCGCCATTTTTTATTGCCGCATAGCTATCCTTAAGGTTAGCTCTTCCTAAGCGTAAAGATTTAACCTCTGTGCCGGTAAGAGCTATTCCGGCTTCAAAGATCTCCTCAATGAAATAATCATGCCTTGCTTTTCTGTTTTGTACTATAGTCTTTCTGCCCTCTGACATTTATACACACAACCTATAGCTTAAAATCATTAATTCGTTTCAAGAACCGGAATGACTATTAATATAAAAACCGTGTAATCAAATTTACACGGCTATTTTCATGGTACACCATCGGGGGCTCGAACCCCGGACACCCTGATTAAGAGTCAGGTGCTCTGCCAGCTGAGCTAATGGTGCATATAGTATAACACTGCTGTATTTTTCATTCCGGCTGCTTGGGCTACCTTTGACATTATAAAGGAATCGGTTTATTTAGTCAATAGGTTTTATCGTTAATATGAGCCCATTTCTACCCATTTTCACCCCCTTTCAGCTAACTTTTTATTCTGCTTAAGCATTACTTCTCTTTTATTTTAAACGCTTTGGTTTTACTATATAATCCATCGGCAGAATTATGCAGTGTTCTTGAAAATGCTGCAATTTCCTCTGTTTGAGCGCTGATCACCTCTGTTGCTTTATGTATTTCCTGTGCACCGGCTGAAGTCTGTTGTGAAACAGCCGTTACCGTTTCAATCTTTTCAACGATGATATTTTTGCTTTTAACCATTTCATCAGCACTATCAAACGCATCATTCAAAACTGGAATGGACTCTTCCAATGATTTTATTATACTTGTAAAGGCTTTATTTGTATTTTCAATAAACTTTACCTGCTCCTCAAGCTTATCCTTCGCATCACAACTGGTGGTGACGACACTTTCCACCGAAGACATGATTTCATCTACAATCACTCTGATTTTATCTGAGGAATCTTTGGATTGTATAGCCAGCTTTCTGATCTCATCGGAAACCACTGTAAAGCCTTTCCCTGCCTCGCCGGCACGTGATGCCTCAATGGCCGCATTCAGAGCCAAAAGGTTAGTCTGGGTCGCAATATTTTCTATTGCCGTATTTATTTCATCGATTTGCTGTGCATTTATACTTAGTCTATTAATTTTATCTGCAACAATATCAAAGGATTCACTGGTAATTTTGATTGACTGGTTCAAACCCTGAAGCTGTACATTACCCTCATTAGATAAACTATTTGTGATCTCGGCATTTTCTCTTGTAGCTTCCAGTGAATTATAGATCTTCTGTACCGTGTTATTGAAATCTATAAGTTTGCCACTTATAAATAAAAGCTCTTCAGCCTGCTGGGATGCTCCTGAAGCAATTTCGGATATGGACTGGGTGCTCTCCTCGGATGAATAAGCTATGCTTTCCGATATTGAGGCCAGGTGGGATGCAAATTGATTCAGTTCACCGGATTTTTCCCTGATTGTTCCAATAATGCTCGAAAGCGTATTATTAAGGTTATTAAAGCTCTCTCCCAACAGTCCGATCTCATCGTTTCTTTCAATCTTTATACTTTCGGTCAAATCTCCGTCCTTAATTCTTTCCACATGATGTTTAAACAGTTTAAGTGATTTTACCATGACGGCGGAAAATATAATCGAAATAACGATCCCCAGCGTCAATACAGCTAGTCCAATAATAAGGATCCTGCTCCTGACGACAGTGAATGATCGGTAAATAGGTTCGCCGCTCAAGTTGGCTGTCAATACGCCTATTGTTTTACCGGTACTGTCTTTCAGCGGATAGTAAATCGAGAACAGCTTTCCCCATTCCGAGTTATCCTGCAGTTCAAACTGCTCTTTTCCGAGAAAGCTCTTTTTCATTGCATCAGTGATCATCGTACTGCTTTGAGATACAGTCGTAGCACCTGAAACAGCATCAACAACTTCTGTGGCCCCGGAAACAGCATCAGTTTCCGAGTCTCTGCCTGTAAACTGGAAAAACTCACCGCTTGCATTCATTTTCAACAGGTATAGATGGTTAAGGCCAAGCAGCTCTTTTGCTTCAGAAAGGTTTTGATTTATGATTCTATAATGCTCGCTATTTGTATCGGTGCTCTTTATACCGGCAAACCTTTCCATATCAATAGTTTTCGAAATGGAGGCCAAAATATTGATATAATCGCCACCTACCGAATTTATAGTAATGGTGGGCAATTGAGTAACTATGTATCCTCCAATCAAGACTGTACAAAAAACTACAAGAAATGCACTTAACAAAATCAACTTAGTCTTCAGTGAAATAAATCTCTTCATATTGTCCTCCATGATAGCTCTGCATAAGAATTACCACAATTATGCCGGATAAAACAGCTTTAATAATGCAATATTTAGATTATAGCATAAAAATAACGGGGTAACGATGCTTCGTACCCCGTTTTCCGGCTTTATCTATATTATTGGAAGTGTCTCGAATCCTTTTTCCAGCATACTATCCGGATATTCCACATCGACTAGCTTACCGCTAAGGTATTCATCATAAGCTGTCATATCAAAATTGCCATGTCCGCTTAAGCAGAACAAAATACACTTTGATTCTCCTGTTTCTTTGCACTTAAGAGCTTCGTCGATCGCAGTTCTTATTGCGTGAGCCGATTCAGGGGCAGGAAGTATAAGCTCTGATTTAGCAAATTGGATGGCCGCCTCGAAAACGTCTGTCTGATGTACTGACCGGGCTCCTATCAGACCATCATGGTAAGCCCTGCTGACCAAAGCGGAATCACCGTGGTAGCGAAGACCACCGGCATGTATTCCGGGCGGCATGAAATTGTGACCTAAAGTATACATCTCGATTATAGGTGTAAAATGTGCCACATCACCGTAGTCAAAAGCAAATCTGCCCTTTGTCAGGGTAGGGCATGCGGCAGGTTCAACAGCCAATATATCAGTTTTCTTACCGTCTCTTATCTTGTCATGCAGGAACGGGAAGGCTATACCGCCGAAATTGCTGCCGCCGCCGCAGCATGCAACAACAATATCCGGGTATTCGTCGATCTTCTCGAGTTGTTTTCTGGCTTCAAGACCTATTATTGTCTGGTGAAGAAGAACATGATTAAGAACACTTCCCAGAGAATAATTCGTATCTTCATGACTTGCGGCATCCTCAACAGCTTCACTTATAGCAAGCCCAAGGCTTCCCATGTAATCCGGGTCTTTCTCAAGAATATCTCTTCCCGCCTTTGTATATGTACTTGGGCTTGGGTGGACATCTGCGCCGTAGGTTTCCATGATAAGTTTTCTGTATGGCTTTTGCATAGCGCTGACTTTTACCATATAAACCGTACATGCCATTCCAAACATTTGTGTCGCGACCGCCAAAGCGGTACCCCATTGCCCGGCTCCGGTCTCGGTAGCCAATCTTTTGATGCCGGCCTTGTAATTGTAATAGGCCTGCGGGATCGCAGTATTAAGTTTATGGCTGCCTGACGGGTTGTTGCCCTCGTATTTGTAATAGATACGGGCAGGTGTGTCTAAAAGCTTTTCCAGATTATAAGCTCTGCATAGTGGTGAAGGACGGAAGGACCGGTAAAGCTCCCTGACTTCTTCGGGAATCTCAATATAGCGTTCGTTGGACATTTCCTGCTCAATCAATGCCATAGGAAAAATCGCCTTCATGTCGCCAGGGACAACAGGTGCTTTTGTTGCAGGGTTTAAATAGGGACTTAGATTTGGAAGATCTGCCCGGATATTATACCAACTCTCGGGCAATTCCTTTTCGGACAAATAGATACGATAGGGTACATGCTTTGTACTCATAGACTAATCTCCTCTCTTCTGATCAAACTAATCTCTTCTGATCTTATACTATAATTAATGATCCTTGTTGTCCTCCTGACACAAGGCATCATTAATATTCCTCATGATACCATATTTTATTAAAATAATCAAACAAAAGAGCTGACATTTTTAGAAAAATTTTTTCTGTTTTTTTTGTAGGCAGCACTAAGGGTGGGGCTACTTTACAATTCATAAAAACTCGTTTATCATGTGACATACAGGCGGTGTATCAGATCAATGAATAAATTTAATAAATTTTTTAAGCACAGACAAAGCTTACTTATACAGTACAAGATGGGCGACATGACAAAAAACGAGTTCATAGAAGAAAACTATAGGTATATGGAAAGCCTTGGCATAAAGCCCTTCACCAGGATTGACAATATTAAGAAGGCCATTTATAACTATCATTATTACAATGTCAGCGCCAAGTACTGGCAGTGGATCGCCCGCGACCCTAAAAACTCAGAGAAGGAAAGGCAGGCTTATATAGCCGAGTCCTTAAATTATTACTATAAAAAAGACAACGCTACCCTCTCTTTGTTAAGACTTATAGATTTTAAAGCCGAAGCTTATTATGTGCGGGTCAAATCACATAAACTAAAGGATAAGCTCATAGAGATCGTAATTAAAGATCCTGATATCCTCCTTGAAATAAACGCCTTTTATTCTGTGAGCGGTTTAAATGAAAATGATTATCTTATTCTTCATACAAAAAGCACCTTCGTTGCAAATGCGCTCAAAGCAAACGGAATTCTGTCAGAGGATAAAAGAAAATCTCTGACCGATACTTATATAAACCAGAAATATTAGTACAAGTGCATAAGAGCAAGGGATATACCGCTTAAATAAATCCATATTTGGAATGATCTTTTTCTTGTCCACAAAGAATATAAAGCCAGACTGCTGCCGCAAAACAGCACGCAAATAAGCCATGCGCTCTGAAGCCTCAACGGTGTGAAGCCAAAGCAGGATATATATAGCATAAGCTTTGAAAAAGCCGTTACAGCAAACAGTAGGCTCTCAGTGAGAATAACTGAACACATTACCATGGCAGGACGGTTATTGCGTATATCCACATTGCTGCTTCTTGTGATCAGCCAGATAAGCAGGAAGTTTATTCCCATTATCCAGCACAGCTCAAAGAAGCCCTGTCTGGCATATTGAGCGACTGTGAATCCCTCGGGCAGTGTTCTTGAAAATGCTCCGAATAAATAGCTGCCCTGTATAAAAAAGAATAAGAGATACATTATACCAAATGCGCTAAGTATAAAGGTCCAGACTTTAGCAGGTACTTTCTTTAATTCTTCAGATCTTTTTAGGATATAATCTCCTTTTTCCCTGAGTATAGCTGGTTCTTCTCTGCTCGTTCCGATTATCAGGCCATAAAGATATGCTCCTATCGGAAGACTTACGAAAAACCGGATAGAATACTCGCTTAATATATCAAAGCTCAAATATTTAAGTATTCCACCAATTATCCTGTTAAAAGTTTCATCTGCCGAAGCAAGTAATGCTCCTGCCGCATAGAATAAAACAACTCCTGCAAGAACAGCTATAAAAGCACCTGATCTTGAATCCTTACTGCCGTTCTTTTTAATTTTGGCAGTCAAAACAGACCACAATACTTTTATCCGTAAAAAGAAATACTTAAAAGGAAATGTGAAGAACCCGTTCATCACATCTAATGGAGCAAAAGGTCCGCTCCGGCCTTCTGTAAGCCGCCCTGACCTATTCAATAACCAATATACAGCATAACCGTGAATAAAAAGAACTGCAAAGCCATCTCCCCAAACCCGGTTTCTGTCAAAAATCATAGAAGCGACAATAACTGCAATACAGCCAAGCCATATATAGCTTTCCGTTGATGCTTCATATTTGCGATAAAATACTTCTGTCAAAAAGCAAAACAATGCGGTAAAAACCGCTGTGACGGCATACCAGTAAGTCTCATTATAGGAAGGCAATAATATATAAGTATATAGAAACGCTATGAGATAGCTGAAAATAAGCGCTATTTTTTCAGTTTTCGAAGGTATGAAAGGTTTATCATAAAGATAGAGATCGTCAATATTCTGAGTGATCTTATCATCATTGTTATCAACCATATGATCCATACAAATAAGTCCTCCTTCAACAGCAGCCCGGCATTAAAAGCAGACTGCAGGTACTTGTTTAAAAGATTCTTCGGTCGCTTGCTCTCTCAGAATGTCATTTTACAGAATCATTCGGTCTCGCTGTCGTCCCTGAATTCAAGAATATCTCCGGGCTGGCACTTAAGCTCATGGCACAGAGCCATAAGCGTTGAAAATCGTATTGCCTTGGCTTTATTATTCTTTAGGATCGAAAGGTTCGCCGGAGTTATCCCGATTTTCTCAGCTAACTCACCGGCTGAAATTTTACGTTTAGCCATCATCACGTCAAGGTTAACTATAATCTCCATCGAAACCCTCCTTAAACTGTATAATCAAGCTCGGTCTTCATTGCGATGGCTTGCTCAAATACATTTTTGATGATCCGGACTATCAATGCCATAAAGCCGGAGACAATCGAAACCAAAATAAGCGGAGTATAGTAAAGAGTTCCTAATAAGCAAATTGCGCAGACACCTGCACAGCACCATGAGCTTATTCGCAAGTATTTAACACTGGACGTTTCAAAGGGCATACCCCGCCGTATATTGGCTAGAAGCTTCCATAGGTTCACCAGCAGGATCCAGGCAAAAATGCTGCATGAATACACAGTAGCCATAAGAAGGTATCCGTCTCTCAAGCCGCCAAGAGTATGAGAAACCCCCATAAACCATGAAACAAGCCAGTAAGCACCTATATCTGCCGCTGCAAGCAACATTGCAAACACTATGATACAAACCCGTGAGAACATAACGCTTTTGTCCTTATTCCAATCCATAGCGGAACCTCCATGAATATACATATATTATGGGTCATTATGGATAAAATATATCATATACAATATCGAATGTCAATCAATATTTATCGTTTATCAATAAATATTTTCTGAAATACAGTATATGAGGAAGTGTACTTGATTATACGGATTAATATAAAAAATAATGCCGAGGAAAGATACAGCGTATCAATCCACGGCATTGTTATTTTGAAAGAAATACGTCGCTTGCTTCTTTATTCAGACGGATCCTTAAGCATTACAATCATTTATTAACAAGCTCAAGAGCAGTAGATACGACGTTATCTACGGTGAAGCCGAATTTTTCAAAGAGTATGTTTGCAGGTGCGGAAGCTCCAAAATGATCGATTCCTATAACCTTCCCATCCAGACCTACATATTTGTACCAGGAATGAGTGCTGGCAGCTTCCACAGCGACCCTTGCACGGACGTTCTCAGGCAGCACGCTCTTCTGATACTCTATGCTTTGCTTATCAAAGAGGTTTGTACAAGGCATAGATACTACCCGAACCTTCTTTCCTGCTTTTTCAAGCTCGGCTGCAGCACCCATTATCAGTTTTACTTCAGAGCCGCTTCCCATAAGAATAATGTCCGGTGTGCCATCACAGTCACGCAATACATAGCCGCCCTTTTTGGCTTCTATAGAAGTCTCAGCAAACTGCGGCAAATTCTGACGCGACAGAACCATAGCTGAAGGAAGCCCGTTTTCCAAAGCTGCCAGATAGCATGCCGATGTCTCTTTCATGTCCGCAGGACGGAACACAAGAGTATCGGGTACGCAGCGCAAAGCGGTAAGATGCTCAATAGGCTGATGGGTGGGACCATCTTCACCGACACCAATACTGTCGTGAGTAAATACATATATTACAGGCAGCCTCATTAGAGCTGAAAGACGCAGCGCCGGCTTCAAATAATCGGAGAATACAAGGAATGTGGCACAGAATGCGCGAAGTCCGCCATACAGCATAATACCGTTGCATATAGCTGCCATTGCAAATTCTCTGATACCATAGTGTATATTTACAGCATCTCTGCAATCATGTGAGAAATAAGGCTTTCCTTTGATTTCGCTCTTGTTGGATGGAGCCAGATCCGCACTGCCCCCGAAGAGCTGTGGCATATATTCACTCATTATATTCAACACTCTGCCGCTGGCTTCTCTGGTAGCAATGTCCTTATCGGCGGTCCATAGACGCTGATCATTTTCCAATCCTTCGGGCATCTCATTTGAATGCCATGCTTCCCATTCAGCGCCTAATTCGGGATACTTCTCACAATATTTCTTAAACATTGATGAATAAGTAGCTTCTTCTTTTTCACAGTTAGTCTTTAATGTATCAAAATACTCTCTGACGTCATCAGGAACTGTGAACTCAGGATAATCCCACTTGTAGAATTCCCGCATAGCAGTTATGTTTTCTTTTCCAAGGGGTTCTCCATGTGCAGATGCCTTCCCCTGCTTGGGTGTTCCGTATGCAATATCTGTGGTAACAATAATAAGGGTGGGCTTATTCTTTTCGGATTTTGCTTCGGCAATCGCATAGGATATTGCATCAATATCTTCGCCTGAAGCCACTTCAAGCACCTGCCAGCCATATGCCTCGAACCGTTTCCCAACATCTTCATCAAATGTACTTTCAATTCTGCCTTCAATTGTGATATGGTTTCTGTCATACAGCACTATCAGTTTTCCCAGCTTCATAGTTCCGGCAAAAGAGGCCGCTTCGGCTGATACGCCTTCCTGAAGACAGCCATCACCACAAATAGCATAGGTATAATTATCTACCACGGGAAAACCGGGTCTGTTAAAATGCTCTGCAAGGCGTGCTTCTGCAGCAGCCATACCAACAGCAATGGCGATTCCCTGACCAAGCGGACCACTTGTTGTTTCGACTCCCGGTGTGATGCCATATTCCGGATGACCAGGAGTTTTGCTGTCCCACTGACGGAAATTTTTAATATCATCCATAGTAACATCATATCCCCACAGATGCAGCAACGCATACTGCAGCATTGAAGCATGGCCGGCACTTAAAACAAATCTATCACGTCCAGCCCAGTTTATGTTACCTGGGTTATGCTTCATTTGCTTCCATAGCGCGAATGCCATGGGGGCAGCGCCTATAGGTAACCCCGGATGACCGCTTTTTGCTTTCTCAACGGCTTCTGCCGCCAGCATACGGATCGTAGTAATTGCTTTTTGTTCGATTTTGTTCATTTGCATTCTCACTCACTTTACATGTAATATTTTGTCGCTTATTATAGTCATTGTTCCTGACGATTATACTCTATAAGTTTAACAGAAAAGGCCGCACCTATCAACGATGCTGCAGCAGGCAGCAGCATTGCTGTCATCAGATCAGCTAACGCAGCCAGCTTCCCGATCATAAGAGGCATCAGCAGTAAACCGCAATAATGAGCCAACAGCAGCATACTGCTTCCTAATGAAGTATTCTCTCTTTCCCATCGGCAGCTCATGTCCAGCATAAGCGGCAGTATCGGCCCTTCTGCCAAGCCGGCAAAAAGACAACAGAACACCATTACGGTTCCATTACGCGAGAGAACACCTATTAATATGAAAACAGATGTAAGTAAAAATCCCAATGAAACTTTCGTGCTGTCCCTGATGCGAAGTACAGAGCTTAAAAATCTTGATGCAGCAGTTCCTACCCAAAACATGGACAGTGACAAAGGTCCATTATTAACATCCCCGATATAATCAGCAACATACCGGTTGATCCAGGAAGATATACCTATTTGATGAGCACCGAAGCATATCGCACATATAAGTAATATCATCTTTCGTTTTTCAGATACAAATCTTCTGATATCTCCCAAGTCAATTTTCTTTTTTGGCATTGTGCTGGCTGGCAGTAACTTGCTAGCCTTTCCGGCAAACAAGATATAGACAGCACAGGATACGCTGCTGATGCATGCCGCAAGAACAAGTACACCGCTCCATTCAAGTCCCTCTTTCATAAGACTTGTAAAAAATATTGGCCCTATTAATCCTCCCAGTCCGAATACCCCGTGAAGAAGATTCATATATAGCCGGGACTTTTCCGGGTTGAGATCGACCATCAGGGCAGATGCCAGTGAGTCTTGGAATGCAAAAGCTGCACCGAATAACATGTAAGCAACCAAAAGTACCGAAAAAGCCGGTTTAAATCCAAGCAACACAAATATGACAGGCACAGAAACTGCCGATATCATCAATATTGACGTTTTTAGCAGTTTACCAGCCAGTAGTCCTATTGAAAACAGTGCTATAAGATTCCCGGCACTTTGTGCTGAACTCATAAGCCCCTGTGAAGCTGATTCAAGAGCATAGAAGTCTATATATCTGGTTAGCAGCGTACCCTGTGTGGAGTTACAAAGCGCACTTGTAAACATCAACAGAATTATTGAGTATGTAAACAGTTTTTTCAGAGTGTTGTCTTTCATATGGTCTGTGCCCCGGATGTATGATTTATTTTTGAAAGTGGCGCATACTTAAAAATGTTTGCGCCACTTCCCGTTTCTATTTATTTACCCTCTCCTGATACTCTTTTAATAACTGCTGCCCCAAAGCTCCGCCAGGATGACTCAAGGCAAAGTCATTACGAGTAAAGCCTTTCAACTCAGATACAACAGTTGCCAGAGCATCTCCTACAGCCAATGCAGCAATAGCGCTCGCAGTAGGTGCTAAACCACCCATATGGTCAATTTCCGGTCCAGCATCGACCTTGATCGCAATATCGGTACTTTTTGCCAGAGGTGTGTCCTTGGATCTTGTAATCGATATGGTCTTAGGACCAATGATTTTAAGCGGTGGAAGCATGTTCAGAATCTCCGGCGAACTGCCGCTGTTTGAGATCATTATGACAACGTCATCTTTATCTATCATGCCCATATCACCGTGTAAAGACTCGCAGCTATGCACAAAAAATGCTTTTGTACCAAGGCTGGCAAACGATGCTGCAATCTTCTTGCCAACATGACCTGTTTTTCCAAGCCCGGTTACTATGACCCTGCCCTTACAATTAAGAATTGCATCAACTGCTTCAGCATATGCTTCGTCTACTTGCTCGCTTACTTTGATCAATGCTTCAGCTTCAAGCTTGATTTTGTGTTTGCATTCTTCAATAATCCTATTCATATTCCTTCTCCAATTAAATTTATTTCACAACCGCGCCGGTACCGCGTTCCTGAGAAATGAACACTGCAAGAACAAGAACTGCACCCTTTATGAGAAGCTGTACTTCGGATGGCATTCCCCAAAGAACAAGGCCGTTAGCCAGCATAGTCAATGTAAGAGCACCGATCAAAGTACCGCGCACGCCGCCGATACCGCCTCGCTGTGATGTACCCCCCAATACAACAGCAGAGATAACATTCAGTTCGTAACCGTCACCAATTGAAGGAGAACCGGAACCGATCCTTGCTGCCATTATTACACCACCGATAGCTGTCATGATACCTGCGAAAAGGTATACCATTATCTTTCTCTTATTTACATCTATTCCGCTCAAACGTGCAACTATTTCGTCACCGCCGATAAGTCTTGTATATCTTCCGAAGAGTGTATACTTTTCTATAATAAGAGCGAAGACGAATAGTGCAAATCCAACGATCAGTATACTTGGCCTAAGTCCAAATATCTTCTTGAACGGACTATCATAGGGCAGCATAGTGATAGTACCGGAGCTTATCATGGTTACAACCGCTCTTGCTATCGAAAGCATACCTAAAGAACATATAAAGGTAGGTACTTCAAGTTGAGTATGTGCAATCACGATCACGAAATAGCACAGTAAACTGATAGCCATTGCTGCTAATATAGCCAAAATCAGGTTGTTCGTTGCAACATAAGCCTTAACGGCAACAACGCCAGTCAGTGCTATCATTGAGCCTGCGCTAAGATCGATACTGCCTCTCATTTTTGATGTAATAAATCCTTCATAGAAGTTCATAAAAAGTATTTTTCCCTTTTTATTATCAATAAGATGCTTTGTTGCAAGATAAGCCGCCAGTTCGTCATCGGCCATAACATATGGGTCCAGTGTATTCTCCGGCGCTCTGTTGATAAAAACATATGGTATATTATTTTTCTTTAAAAGCTCCGCACTCAAACTATTGCCCATTGCCGGTGAAAGCAGTACCCCTGCAACCCTAAGCCCGCACAGCTCAGTTACGAAGCGCAATTCATCCTCAATATTTTCATAATTATTGAAAGTCACAAGAGAATAGTTGTGCTCTTTTAGTTTCATCTGTACGGTTTTGATCATTGTAGCAAAATAAGGGTTCGTATTATCACCAACCACCATACCAAGCAGATATGACCTCTGTTGACGCAGTGTTCTTGCAGTAATATTGGGTATATATCCCATTTCTCTTACAATCTCTAATATTTCCTGTTTCTTTTTCTTTGAAACCTGAGGATGGTTCCTGAGAGCCTTTGAAACAGTATTTATACTTGTATTCGCCCGTATTGCGATATCTTTCATCGTAACCTGTCCGGCCGATTTCTTACTCTTCACTTGTTATACCCCGCTTCTATGCTATACACTAGCTTTTTTATTCATGAAGTTCGATAACGTTCCCTTCCGGATCTCTCAGAAATGTAAACCCGTTATGAGTATAGGCATCGATACGCACCGGATCGCATACAATGCCCTTTTTGGCAAGCTCCTCAATTGCCTTGTTAACATCTGCAACACGGAATGCCAGATGCCTGTATCCGCAAAGCTCCGCACCACTCGGACGTTTGGGTGCATCAGGCTTTCCGAATATCTCCAACTCGCAATTGCCGCATCTTAGATCAAGTTTCCAATCGTTTGTTTGCTCACGATAATTCTCTCTGATAATGCTGAATCCTAATTTGTCCACATAAAAAGCTTTGACCTGACTATAATTATGTACTATCAATGCTAAATGAGCAATCTCACTAAATATACTCATGCCGAACCCCCCTGTTTTTTCAATAGACCCGATTGTATTTTACACGCTTCCAGCTCCATTATCAAGCATCTTCGGGATTTGTTCTCAGGGGATGAAATCATTTAACATCTTTATATCAAGCATGGCAAGCGGGTTACAGCGTTATAAAAAGATTGTTTTTAATTTAACAGGTAAAGGTGATATGAGTGTAAATTGAGGCCGGGTTATATCAGTTACTGATTAACACTTTTTTAAGATTCGCATAATATATATAAGCACTAATTCTTCGGGGAAATGACATGCTGCATAATATAAACTGGGATGTATGTCCTGATTGGGTAAGATTTCTGAATCGCGAAGCAAAAACCGAAAATAATGAAAATATAGCATCAAGAAGGCAAAAGCATGTCCATGAGTTTGCCGGGAGTACCGGTTCAGAAGACGGAAACTCCATACATAACCACAGATTTGCAGGGGTATCGGGCCAGGCAATACCAACTCCGGGAGGAAGCCACAAGCATCGGATCTTTACGAACACAGACTTTTTTAAAAACCATTTCCACGAAATAGAGGATTGCACCGGGTCTGCCATTGATGTCGGCAATGGAAGACATGTCCATTTTGTCAAAGGCAGAACCACCGTTAATGACGGACACTCCCACAGCTACCAGTTTGCTACTCTTATTGAGAATCCTATAGTTTTTCGAGATTAATGATGCGTGTGTGCATCTGAGAGGCTTTATAAAAAATGAGTGTCCATATGTCCTCACTTGGATCTTGGACACTCATTCTGTGAAATGTATACTTTGCTTGATGCTATGCACAGCATATTTGCTTCGATCGTTCATCATCATATTACCTGTTCAGGGATGCGTATTAAAACATAATGCTGCTCAAAACAATAAATTTAGATGAAATCATCTCCTTCTGCTGATATAATAGATTTATTGTAAAGTTGAGGTAGTGTAAAAAGACGGAACCTCCGTTGAGCTTGAGGTATAAAATGAACGGATCTAAATTGTTAAATTCCCGCAAGCTTTCTATTGCAGGATTTTCATTTCTCTTTGCGTATATTCTGTCCTTCCAGTTTGAGGGACAGGTGCTGTATAGCCTGCTGGATCTGCATGGAACAGATGCTTCAGGTTTCATACTGACTGCCATTATCGCACATTTTGCAGGACTTCTTACCTGTGGTTTGTTTGTCAGAACCCAGGCGGCAGCCAAAAATATGGTGCTTGGCGGTATGGGTTTATGCTTAGCCGCTACTGTCCCCTTCTTTTTTGTCCCGTCCGCTTTATGG
>JAAYNO010000194.1 GCA_012520855.1 Clostridiaceae bacterium
CAATAAGAACATTCAACGCATGTTCTTTGCTCAGAATGAAAACGAAATCCAAAAATGAGTGAAGAGGACCGTCCCCTTTACTCATTAAATCATTCCCATAAACTGCAGAATGTTTTTGCCTAATTCATTATTGAGAAGGGTAAGGGCTAAAGCGGTATAAATAATTCCTATCAATAAAATGCCCGGAAACCCTATCAGTAACCCTTTTGCACTTCCTTTAACCTTCTCTGGCTTTTCCACCTTACCTTTTGTGATGGCTTTGACGACAAAAAGAAGTCCGATGAGAACACCTGCGCTTATAACAAACAGCACGCTAAGGATACCTGCCATTAATCCTAAGAGCTGCTCTAAAGACATTCCATACTGTTCGGCCAATTGTAAAAACTCAGGAGTGGCAAAAGGGTCGGTTATAACTTTTGCCCCTTCAACCTGGGAGCCTGCCGTGAAATTTGAAAATAGAGTCAAAAGACCGTTATTCATGAAATGCAGAATCATACCGTTAAATATCGACCCGGTCCGGTAAACAACATATGCGGATAATAAACCGATTATAGTTTGGGCTGCAAGACGCTGGAAATCAAAATGAAAAAGTCCAAATAATATCCCGCTTAATAAAATAGACCAGCCTGCGCCCAACCTTTCCAGCCCCTTCTGGATCATCCCACGGAAAAGCAATTCCTCGCATACAGCAGGCAGAACGGCTATCAAAAGCAATGCTATCGGAAGGCTTCTGGTCATTAAATCGGTTATATCCCCTTCCAGATACACCTTTCCGAATACACCTTTTATAGCCAGTAAGGCGACAAAACCGGCGCAGAATCCCGCGACAACCATAACCGGACTCATAACGAGCATTATAACTGCTTCCAATGGTCTGGGCGCTTTCAAACGAAATGTTTTTTTTATGTCATAACCACGGATAAATGCCAGAAAAACTGGAGGTACAACTAAAAATAAAACCTGTGACAATATAAGCCTGAACTCTAACGCAATATTCATTCGGGCAATATATTTCGATACATAAACATAATAAAGAGCAACTACCGTATAGAGCAAGCCAGAGTCGAACGGCATGGGCAACTTTTTGGGCAATATAATTTTCTCATTTTCCATAATAACCCTCTCAAATATTATTTTATACTACCTACCTTGGATGGAGGCCAAAGAATAAAGACTGCTTTTCCTTCAACCGAATTTATGCTTATGCAGCCATAATCCCTGCTGTCACTGGATACTCCCCTGTTGTCTCCCATAACGAAAAGTTGATCTTCCGGAACCTCAAGGGGATATTTCATCTTTCCCGGAGGTGTCAACCCTTTGACATATGCCTTATTCTCTTTCTCACCATTGATGTAAACCGATCCATCCTCCCTAATGTCGATCATATCTCCTGGTATACCTATGATACGCTTGACATAACGTTTGGTCGTCGAACCTTTGCCAGTTATTATATCCTTAAAATCATCGATTTTAATAGACAGTTCGTCAAAGAAACCGGCTTTTTCCCTTCCGTGCGCTAAAAAAAGAATGATATCTCCCCTTTTCAGCTTATCGATCCCTGATGACAGGCGGCTATAATAAACAATATCTCCCTCTTTCAGCGTATTTTCCATCGATTCCTGCCGAACACCCGAGATGGTGAATACAAGCAAATTGAGGGTGAATACTAATATTACCGGCACGATTATTGCTATTACCCAACCGAATAATTCCTTTAAGACCTTTCGCTTTGCCATAGCATCACCTCCCTGCCAATCTTAAATGGCTAATGAGACAATTATTTTAAATCTTTTGATTTTTTATTATACCATAGTTTGGTCAAACCAGTGCATATATAAGCTCTTGCATCAAAGAAAAATCCATGATAGCATACTATATATCAGCTAGGTTTTCGTTCGCAAGAAAAATTAATTCTATAAGGAGTTGAGAAAACAAATGCCTGACCCCTATCCCGAAAGGTCGGATATTAGTGATTATCTTGAAACAAGCGATATTATAGATTATGATCATCCTTTAATTGAAAATGCTGTACAACAGCTTACATATGGTCTAAAGGACAATATTTCAAAAGCACGTGCTATCTACGAGTTTACCCGGGATCACATCTTCCATTCATTTGATATAAATGCTACCAGTGTAACAATTACTGCCTCAGAAGTATTTGATAAGGGACACGGCATATGTTATGCCAAATCTCATCTTCTTGCAGCCCTTATGAGAGCCGCCGATATCCCTGCAGGATTCTGCTACCAGCTTATCCGTGATAGTGATTCAGGCAGGCTTATGATTCATGGTCTTAATGCGGTATTTATTGATGAATTGAAAAAATGGGTCCGTCTGGATTCATGTCACAACGTGACCGAGGATGACCCCTGGGGTAACGACCCATTCAAAGAGACTACTGTAAGGCCTATTAACAGCGAGCTTGGTGAGAAGGAGGATCTTACTGTCTACCATGCTCCGAAAAAAAGAGTTATAAAAGCTTTAATGGCTGCAGATTCGCTGGATGTTTTAAGGGATCTTATTCCCGCAAGGTTATGATATATAACAAATAGAAAACCGCTTATTAAGCGGTTTTATTTATATAACCAAAAGAAAGGTCCTTCGCCATGAAAAGACCTTAGTTTTTTCTTTGATCAGTGATGACAATGAAAATGCTTCGAAGCAATTTACCCTGTCAGCTATTTTCTATTCAATTCATCATGAGCCTTTTTCACAACATCAGCCACGTTAATAGGACTGTTCCCTTCATGTGTTCCATTGGCAAGATATAAAAGATACTCGATATTTCCCTCAGGACCGGTTATTGGTGACCAGGTAAGTCCCCGAACTGAGAAACCCATTTCAGTTGCCGCATTTTTAATATCATTTATTACTTCCTCATGGACCTTAGGGTCTTTCACTACTCCCTTTTTGCCAACCTTGCTTCTTCCTGCCTCGAATTGGGGTTTAATAAGGCAAACAACCTTGCCGTCAGGCTTTAATAGTGCTTTAAGAGGCGGCAGGATAAGTTTGAGAGATATGAATGAAACATCGGCCGTGCCAAAGTCAATGGGCTCTTTAATATGTTCGGTCGTAACATAGCGGAAATTCGTTCGTTCCATACATACGACCCGGGGATCGTTTCGAAGCTCCCAGGCCAATTGGCCGTATCCTACATCTATCGAGTAAACTTTCGCTGCCCCGTTTTTTAGCATTACATCTGTAAAACCGCCGGTCGATGCACCTACATCAACGCATGTAAAACCATCAAGTTTTATCCCGAACTCGTTTATGGCTTTTTCCAGTTTCAGACCTCCACGGCTTACATAGGGTATAGGCTTTCCCTTAATCTCAATCTCACAACCGGATTCACAGGATAAGCCGGGTTTATCGCAGCGCTCCCCATTGACATAAACTATGCCTGCCATGACAGCAGCTTTCGCTTTTTCCCGGCTTTCAAAAAATCCTCTATTGTATAAGATCACGTCCAGCCTATCCCTGGCCATCAAACCACTCACTTTTTACACTTGTTTTTATTCCTTCGGAGTCAATACCGTACTTTTTGTATATCAAATCTCTGCTTCCATGCTCAATTCCTTTATCAGGCAAGCCCAGTATCAAATATTCGGACCCTGTGCGGCTTTTGCAAACAAGCTCGGTGACATAAGAGCCAAAGCCTCCGTTCTTAATGACATCCTCAACAACGACAAGTTTTTTCGTCTTTTTCACCGATTTTTGTATCAAATCATCATCAACAGGCCGCAGGAATCTGGGATTGATAACCTCGCAGGAAATACCTTCTGCTTCAAGAAGGCGGGCAGCCTCTAAAACGATGCACACCATTGACCCTGCGCCGATCAGGGTCACATCACTGCCTTCTTTCAGCAAAACGCCTTTGCCAAAAACCAAAGGTTCTTCCGAGCCTGGAAATTCACACCCGGATCCCTTTGGATATCTCACGGTAATCGGACCATGATGTTTTTTCAGCGCATAATCCAGCATGCTTTTTAGCTCGTTGGGGGTAGCGGGTGATAAGATCTTCATATTGGGTATGGTGTATAAAAAGGAAACATCATAAATACCCTGGTGTGTTTCGCCGTCATCTCCTACAACACCTGCCCGATCTATAGCAAAAACCACATGAAGGTTTTGTAGACCCACATCATGCAATATCTGATCATAGGCACGCTGCAAGAACGTCGAATAGATTGCGACAACCGGCTTTATTCCGCCCATTGCAAGCCCGGCGGCCAGAGTCACCGCATGCTGCTCAGCTATTCCCACATCGAAAAAGCGTTTTTTGAAAAGCTCCCTGAACCCGGTAAGCCCTGTACCGTCTGTCATTGCGGCGGTTATGGCAACAATGCGCTCATCCTCCCTGGCAAGCTCACAGAGTTTTTCACCGAAGACACTGGAATAATTTTCACTGCCGGAACTTTTTACCTGACCTGTTTCTATTTCGAAAGGGGCTATGCCATGATACATGGCAGGCTGCTCCTCCGCATATTTATAACCTTTTCCCTTTATAGTCGTCACATGCACTAAAACAGGGCCTTTCATAGTCTTCGCCTGTTCCAGAACCCGTACCATTTCCCTGATGTTATGACCGTCTATCGGCCCAAAATAGCGGAATCCCAAATCTTCAAAAAACATCGCCGGCACAAACATGCTCTTTATTGCAGACTTGATCTTATGCAGGAAGCTTCTGAGTCTCTTTCCTGAATTCGGCAGAGAATCCAAAAAAGCCTGCATTGACTCTCTGGTCTTGTAATAAAACGGTCTGACCCTGATTTTGCTTAAGTATCTTGATAATCCTCCTACATTAGGAGCTATGGACATTCCATTATCGTTCAGTATTATTAACAGGTTCGTGCGTGCCATCCCGGCATCATTAAGGGCTTCCAGCGCCATTCCTCCTGAAAGGGCGCCATCCCCTATCACTGCGGCAATGGTATAATCCTCGCCCTTTAAATCTCTTGCTCTTGCCATTCCCAGAGCAGCAGAAACCGAGGTGCTGCTATGTCCTGTATTAAAAGCATCATAAGGGCTTTCCTGAGTTTTTGGAAAACCGGCTATGCCATTGAGCTTCCTGAGGGTGCCAAATAGAGACTTTCTGCCTGTGATCATTTTATGGATATATGTCTGATGCCCTACATCCCATATTATTTTATCCATAGGAGCATTAAGAACTCTATGAAGTGCTAATGTCAGTTCAACAACACCAAGGTTGGAGGCGATATGTCCGCCGGTTTTTGAAACCGAGTCCAATAAGAACAAGCGAATCTCCTCCGCCAGAATACCCAGCTCCGCAAAACTTAATTTTTTTAAATCGGTCGGATCGTTTACTTTCGAAAGATAGCCATACGTTCCATCTATATTTTTCTTCAACTTTTAATTACACCCCAAATCAACCTGTTTACTTCCCTTTTTTATTTTTGTTCACTCGTGTGCCACGCGAAAAAAAGGAAAGTATCCTGCCTACCTTAAAAACAATATAGTTTGCATTATTGATACCCAAATTTTTCGCAAAAGCTTTTCCGCCTACTGTCAAAGCTGCAATCAAAGCACCGCAGATTGATTCAATCAATGATATATCAGCATCCCCGGTAAACAGACGATATACAATTGCAGTTCCGGCAGCTCCACTTACAACGCTGCATATATCACCTACAACGTCGTTGCAGAAGCTGGATACCTTTGGAGAGTTTCTCAGAAGGGAAATAGATTGCTTCGCTCCACGCAATTTTTTTGATGCCATAGAGTGGAACGGAGTTTCATCGGCTGCTGTAACAGCCGTACCTACCGCGTCAAAAACAACACCTACCAGTATAATGCCCAGAACCACCAAAAACGCAAAATAAGGCGGTATAGCTCTGAATATGCTGGTGGATGCAAAAAGAATAAGTATTGAAAGTGTAAAAGAAACGATAGTAATAAGAAAACCCCAGAAAACATGTTTTTTCTCAATTCCGGAGCTTTTTTTAACGGGAATGCTTCCATTTGATAATTCCCTGTATCTATCAAGAAGCCTTATATACTTTTTTTCCGATTTTTCTTGTTCCAAGTATAATCCTGCTTTCCCAGTATAGATCATTTATTTATAAAGTCCATTATTAGCAACAGGATGGCAACAATCTGAGTAAATTTTGCGGCTTAGGTCAGGCAGGTTTTCCCCGCCGAATGCCAAAACGTCGCCGTCTTGGTGGTTTCCCTTTAATTTCGGTGTTGAAAGGTTACCCTTTTCAAAGCCTGATCACCACTTAGTCCACACTGCAATCCCCAGATTGCCCAATGCATACAGCCTAGGGGTTTTCCCCGAGAGCCTGTACCCACTTCTAGCCTCTTTTGCACTGTTGGTTTCAAACGGCAATATTGTTTATGTACCGGCCAGCACATAAACACGTGATCCATTATCCCTCCAACAACACTCAAGGCAGGCTACGCTGCCCACAGCATCGAAATTAGCGATACCGCATGACAGGTTTATTCCCTCATCGTAGTCAAGATTTTTATCGCTTGCGCGGGGCAATCTGTCTCCCACAATTGAGGGTCTCCGCGGTAAAGGGGTCAATTCCTGCATGCCATTGCAGGCTGCCCCTAAACCTTAACTCCCAGCACCAGCCCATCACTGGGCGTAACAAGCCGGCACAAGGAACTTCATCGATGTGCCCTTTAACGGATTTTTAGGCCCGTCTTCGAAGCAGGCAGTACTGACTAGG
>JAAYNO010000195.1 GCA_012520855.1 Clostridiaceae bacterium
TAAGCCTTATGGGCAATCTGGGAATGCTGTTTTTCTTTAAATACTTCAATTTTTTTAATGCGAATGTGGCAAATCTGCTTTCATACTTTAATATTGCATATCAGCCCCTCAGCATTGATGTATTGCTTCCTATCGGTATTTCCTTTTACACTTTCCAGACATTGAGCTATACGATCGATGTTTACAGGGGCGATCTTCCGCCTGAAAGAGATTTTTTCGATTTTGCCCTTTACGTATCTTTCTTCCCGCAGCTTGTCGCAGGCCCTATAGAGCGCTCCACAAACCTTCTGCATCAATTCAAGGTACATCACGAATTTGATTCCGAAAGGGTTTCTTCCGGGTTAAGACTGATGGTATATGGTTTTTTCAAAAAGGTTGTAATAGCAGACAGGCTTGCGGTCATTGTGGATACAGTTTATAACGATCCCAGAGGTTATGATGGTGTTGTCTATATAATCGCGACAATTGCGTTCGCGTTTCAGATTTACTGTGACTTTTCCGGGTATTCCGATATCGCCATAGGAAGCGCCAGAGTTATGGGCTTCGGCCTTATGAAAAACTTCGAGCGCCCCTATTTTTCAAAAAGTGTGACCGAGTTCTGGAGGCGCTGGCACATTTCGCTTTCATCCTGGTTCAGGGATTATCTTTATATCCCGTTGGGAGGAAGCAGAAAAGGATATGCCCGAACACTATTAAACCTGTTTATAATATTTTTGGTCAGCGGACTATGGCACGGCGCCAGTTGGACCTTTGTAATATGGGGCGCGCTTAACGGCGTAGCTATTGTGTTCGAGAAAATCCTCGGCATAGGCAGGCGTACCAGGGACAATAAAATAGCAGGCAAAAAAAGACCCCTGCCGCTGCGTTTCATAAGCGGTCTTGCCGGAATCATACCCATGCTTCTGACATTTACCTTTATCTGCTTTACATGGGTATTTTTCAGGGCGAGGTCGGTTTCAGAGGCATTATTTATGCTTCCGCGATTTTTAAACGGGCTTGGTTCCTTTGATCTGGCCAAATTTTTAGGTACCAGGGTGATTTTGGGTTTGGATTACTGGGAGTTCTTCACGGCAGTTGGTGCAGTGATCCTGTTGGTTTGTTTAGAGCTTTTACAAGGGGTGGTAAAGCCTTCCCGGGTTCTTGCCAGAATGCCTTCACCGGTCAGACTTGCAGTTTACGCTTTTTCCCTGTCGCTGGTTATATGGCTGGCCTGGACCGAAACCCAAACCTTTATATATTTCGCATTCTAGGGGGAAGTTGTAGGGGGCGGCGTACCCGACGCCCCGACCCGCAAAGCAGCGGTGTGTCCCCTTCCTTTTGTCAGGAGGACAAACAGATCCTCCGCTTCGCTCAGGATGAAACCCAGGTGTCATTCTGAGGGAGCGCAGCGACCGAAGAATCTTATATCGTAAAAGGTGTGACATGACAGATAAAAAACAAAAGCCGAGCAAATTAAAAGAAGTAACGCTATTCCTGATAAAAGGGCTGATCGTTCTGATCCTGGCCTTACTGCCAGGTGTACTTGTCGTGGTCAAGCTCGACCCATACCTGTTTTTAGGTCTTCAGCCCAAGCCGTATATTTATATTCAGAATGAGCGTTTCCAGATACCGGGAATGGCCCGGCACGAGGACTATGACATAGCCGTCATAGGTACTTCGATGATAGAAAACTTCTCTGACAGCTATTTAAGCGAAAAGTTCGGTGCTACGGCCCTGCGGCTTCCAATCAATGCCTCATACATCACTGAGCAAATCAAGGTTCTGGACATTGCAAAAAAATACAGGGACGTAAAAACGGTTCTCTGGGCCATTGACTATCGGACTATTGATATAAATGTGGGAGATGTGTATTCAAAAAACGTTAAGTTTCCCGACTATATGTATGATGAAAAACCACTAAATGACTGGAAATACATCGTGAATCACAATAATTTTTACTGGGCGCTTAAGCAGTACCGGATGAGAAAGACAGGCATTAACCCCTTTAATTACATGATCACCGACAGGGAAACGCTGAATACATGGACATGGAAAGGCACGAACAAGGCTCTTATAGTACAGGATTACAAGGAACTGTATGAAGGCAGGAA
>JAAYNO010000196.1 GCA_012520855.1 Clostridiaceae bacterium
GTTCCCACTGTTCCTAATCCAATTATTCCTATATTTACTTTACGGTTTTCCATATTGCACTCCTTCTTTTATGAACTTCAATTAGAGCCCCAAAAGTTCACGGCTGCGAAAAATATATGTTTTATGGCTATTATATATATAATATTCTCTCAATTCAATAAAAAACAAGAACTCTTTGGTATATATAATACGAAGCAGATATTTTGTAATTTTGGTCACAGTATGATCACATGCACTATTGTATAATAAAATAAAAAATATTATTGGAGGGGAGGGATAACGATATGATAAAAAATCAATCAAAAAAAGATCTTTCGGCTATCATGGTCATTTTCGGCGGAACAGGAGACTTAACTCACAGAAAGCTTATGCCTGCCCTTTACAATCTGGTATATGACAAGCTTTTACCGGAGAGATTTGCAGTCGTATCTATAGGCAGAAAGGAAAAAACATCGGAGCTGTATAGGGAAGAGGTCTTTAAATCCCTGAATGAGCGCTCCAGAAACAAAATAAATCCTGAGTACTGGAATAAGCTCAAGAATTTGATTTATTATTTACAATTCGATTTCACAGATCAGCAAGGGTATGAAAAGCTTAGAATCTGCCTGGAGGAACTGGAATCAAGACTTAAGACCGGAGGCAACAGGATTTTTTATCTGGCTGTAGCCCCCGAATACTTTGAGCTGGTTGTTCAGGGTCTGCATGATCATAAGCTGTCGGCCTTAAGCGGAGCATGGACCAGGCTCGTAATCGAAAAGCCCTTCGGAAGGGATTTGATAACTGCAAGAAAGCTAAATAATAAGCTGAACGAAGTCTTCGATGAAAGCAGCATATACAGGATCGATCATTATCTTGGAAAGGAAATGATCCAGAACATTATGGTGCTGCGTTTCTGCAATACGGTGTTTGAATCCCTGTGGAGCAATAAATTTATAGATAATGTCCAGATTTCCTTAAATGAAAAGCACGGTGTGGGTACCAGAGGCGGGTATTATGAGCATTCGGGAGCTATGCGGGATATGGTTCAGAATCATATAATTCAGATTCTCTCCCTTGTTGCTATGGAGCCCCCTGTAAATCTAAAGACAGAGTCAATAAGGACCGAGAAATTGAAGGTCATTCAGGCAATAGAGGATTTTACCCCTGAGCATTTGAAAAACAATGCTGTTTTCGGACAATACGGAAGGGGTAAGATAGACGGTGTTCCTGTTGTTTCTTATCGGGAAGAGGACAGGGTACCGGCCGATTCCACAACAGAAACCTTTGTGGCATTAAAGCTTCATATCAATAATTTCAGATGGGCGGGAACACCTTTTTATATAAGAACGGGGAAGAGAATGGGAAAGACCTCGGCAGAAATAGTTATACAGTTCAAATCCCTTCCTGATATACTTTATTTTAAAGAAGGCTACAAACAGGAGCCAAATCTGCTTGTAATACGAATACAGCCTAATGTGGGCGTGTTTTTTCAATTTAACACCAAGGATTTCAGCACCCACAATGATATCATTTCCGCGAAAATGGACACAAGTTATTTTAACCCTGCGCTGGGCAACACACCTGAGGCATACGAGCGTTTGATATATGATATATTGAGAGGAGATGCCACCCTGTTTTCAAGGTGGGATGAGATCGAGGCTTCATGGCTGTTTGCTGATAAGATCATAGCATATAGGGGAGAAAAGAAATTTGACTTTCCCAATTATGAAGCCGGTTCAATGGGACCTTACAGGTCGTTTGAACTTCTTTCGAAAGACGGAAGACGATGGTGGGAGATATAGAGATGGAGGGAAAAATGAAGATTTACGATATTTCAATGGATGTTTTTTACGATATGCCCGTATATAAGGGAAGGCCCTCAAAAAGGCCGCTGCTTTCGATCGACAGTGATTATTCGACCGGCACTGTATATGAAACCAGGCTCGAAATGAATCTGCATACCGGAACCCATATAGATTCACCGCACCATATGCTTGAGGATGGAGAAAAGCTTGACTGTATTTCTTTGGATAAAGTCATAACCAGATGCCGTGTGTTCGATCTTACAAAAGCTGCCGAAAAGATATCCAAGACTGATTTAGAGGGGAAGAGAATCAAAGAAGGTGATTTTATCCTGCTTAAGACAAAAAACAGTTATGAGGACATTTTAGAAGGGGATTTTATCTATCTTGACAAGTCAGGTGCCGAATATTTAAGGAATAAAAGAATCAAGGGAATAGGGATAGATGCCCTTGGTATAGAAAGGAACCAGTCCGATCATGGAACCCATAAAATACTTTTTAAAGAAGGAATCGTGGTTCTTGAGGGCTTACGGCTTGCCGGAATAGATGAAGGGGAATATTTTCTTTTTGCGGCGCCCATAAAGCTTAAGAATGTTGAGGCTGCTCCGGTGAGAGCGATACTGATAAAAGATTTATAACTGAAAATTTGTGACAATAATCACGGTTTTATTTTAAAATATGTAGTATAATAATTTAAAATGATTTAAACTATTTCGGTAATAAGTAGTGGCAATCAACCAAAATTGACTGCTTAAAATCAACTATTTCCTTATAGGAGGCTGAATATGAAAGTTACAAAGGACATGACTATAGGTGAGGTCATAAGAGCGAACCCCAAAGCTGCCGGAGTTTTAATGGGCTTTGGAATGGGCTGTGTGGGTTGCCCGTCGGCTCAGGCTGAGACCCTTGAAGAAGCAGCACAGGTTCATGGCATGGACGTAGATGTTATGCTGGAAAAATTAAATCAATTGAACTAAGCCATTTACGATTGCAGCGAAAAACTGCCAGCAAGATATATATGCCGGCAGTTTTTATTTTTATAATAATATGTAATATGTGATATTGATTAGTTCAGCTTATACTTCTTAATCTTGTTATCCAGGTCGATCACCAGGCTGTTAAGGCCTTTGGAAGCCTCCTGCAGTTCTGCGAAGGATTTGATTTGAGATTCGGTTGTTGCTGACATCTCCTGGCTGGCAGCCGCTGTTTCCTCAGAAACTGAAGAAATATGCTCAATCGACTGAATAACCTCGTTATTGTCCTCCTGCATTTTGGCAACAGATTCATTGACCATTTTAAATTTGTCAACTATTGTGTTGATTGCGTTGGCAATATCATCGAAAGCTTTCTTTGTCGTATCGACCGACATAATTTGATCTTCCGAAGCTTTTCTCAATCCCTCCATAACCTGAACGGCCATCTTTGATTCATTACTTATGCTTTCGACCAGGTTGGTGATTTCAAGGTTTGATGCTCTGCTCTGATCCGCAAGTTTTCTTACTTCATCGGCAACGACCGCAAAGCCCAGGCCGGCTTCTCCTGCCCTGGCAGCTTCGATTGCCGCATTCAGAGCCAAAAGATTAGTTTGCTCGGTTATATTTTCAATGGTCGATGTAAATGAACTGATTTGTTGAGCAGTATTAACAAGCTTTTCCATAACAGCGAAGATCTTTTCCGCAGCACTGAAGTTTGTTTCGGATTTTTCTCTCAAAACCTCGACAGCTTCTGCGCCTGCAACATTAACCTGGCCAATTTTTTCAGTTTCCCTGGAGATATCGCTATAGCTTTCATATACATTATTTATCTGAACAGATAATTTCTCTACCGATAAAACACCATTCTGTGCTTCTTCTGCCTGGCTTGTAGCGCCCTGTGAAATATCCACTGCTGTTTTTGCAATTGAGTTTATAGCGTCGAAGGCACCCTGTGAAACTTCATCGACCGTAAATGAAGCACTTTTAATTAACCTTGATAATTTAAAGAAACTATCAATGAGATTTCTGATTTCACTTAAGACCGAGTTTACCGTGGAGGCCACACCTCCGAGGATACCATATTCCTTTGGGTTTACGAAGACAGAAAAGTCACCGTCTTTAATCCTTTGCATCTCTTTTGAAAACTTTGCAGCCGATTTTTTTATTGATACTTCGAATGCTATTCTGACAATCAAAGCGATTGCAAAGCCGAATGCAGGGAATATCGGAAGGAGAATCCAATTTGTCGTTATCACGCTCATGAGTAAACCGAATACGAGGCCAACTAATGTAGTAACAATAATAACAAGCTTGTTAAAGTCTACCTTTTTCTTCTCGTCCATTTTTTTAACCCCCAATAATTCAAAAGCTAATGGTTCAATATTTAATTCGTCAAAATCAGCCAGAAACATTACTGTCAAATTGCCTTTTACAACATTTTACTATATTAATCTCATATTGCATAGCTGATTTTGACATTATGCCCCAAAATTAAGATTTATCCAATAATTTACCCGGCGGATCATCCGAAAATTTTGCCTTTTGTAAATTACTTGTTATATATATACCCTATTAATGTCTTTATAATTGCTCTTTATCATAATAAGGTTTGATTTTTTCTGTGATCATCGTTCCTATACCTTTATTGGTGAATATTTCAAGCAATATGCAATGGGGAATTCGTCCGTCAATAATGTGAGCCCTTCCAACACCATGCTGAAGGGCATAACAACAGCCTAAAACCTTAGGTATCATTCCTCCTACGATTACACCTTCCTCAATAAGCTGATTAACCTTTTCACTGGTTATTGCATGCAGTATGGAATCGTTATCTTTAGAGTTTTTAACACCTTCCACATCAGTCAGGAGAATCAGTTTCTCGGCTTTAAGAGCCGCCGCGAGCTCAGCCGCTGCAGTATCGGCATTGATATTGTAGCTCTGGCCGCTTTTATCTGTTCCGATAGGTGCCACCACAGGTATATATTCATCTTTTGTAAGAATTTCAAGGGCGCGGGTGTTGACCTTTTTAATTTTTCCGACATACCCTAGATCCACTTGCTTGTTATCAATAGTTTCATAATGCTTTTCGCATTCAAAAAGCATACCGTCGATACCGCATATGCCGATGGCTTTGCCTCCCTTCTGATTCAGCATTGAAACGATTTCTTTGTTTGTTTTCCCCATCAGCACCATCTGGGCGACTTCCATGGTTTGCTTGTCTGTTTTTCTCAAACCATTGATAAATTCCGATCGAATATTGAAATTTTTTAATGCATTGGTAATATCGGGTCCTCCTCCATGAATGACTACCGGATTTAACCCTATATACTTTAAAAGGGTTATATCTTCCATTACCGAATTTTTCAGATCATCACTTATCATCGCGTTTCCGCCGTACTTGATCACTACAGTTTTGCCTGAAAGTGCCTGGATATATGGCAAGGCCTCGACAAGAATACCGGCTTTTTTAATTATTTCAGAAAAATCAAACATGTTATATTCCTCTTTCTATCATTAAATATACTGTCCAGGGGTCAAAAGCCCCTTGGTCTCATCAAAACCTGCCATGATATTAAGCGCTTGAATAGCCTGGCTGGCAGATCCTTTACCGAGATTGTCCAATGCAGAGACAACTACCAGTTTTTTAACGCGCGTATCAACATTTATGCTTATATCGATATAATTTGAGCCTGAGACCAACTTGGTCTGAGGCAGCTGCCCCAAAGGAAGGATACGCACAAACGGCTCATTCTTATAATAGTCAAGGTAAACGCTGCGGATATCATCGGCTGTTACGTCGGTATCTATAAGATCGAGACATATGGTTGCCAGCATACCCCGCTTCATAGGAGCCAGATGGGGTGTGAAGGATACGATGACCTCTTTACCGCAAATCAAGGACAGCTCCTGTTCGATTTCAGGAGTATGCCGATGATTTCCCACTCCATATGCCTTAAAATTTTCGGCTGTTTCGCAGAAAGCATAAGACAGTTCCGATCTTCTTCCTGCGCCTGAAACCCCGGAGACAGCATTTATCACAATATTTTTATATGAAACGATCTTGCGGTCCAAAGCCGGTGCAATTCCTAAAATGGAGCATGTCGGATAACAACCGGGATCGGCGACCAGTCTGGCGTTCTTGATTCTATCTCTGTAGAGCTCAGGAAGGCCATAAACTGCCTGACTAATAAGGTCAGGTGAAGAATGGGTCACCTTGTACCATTTTTCATAAACCCTTACATCTCTGAACCTGAAATCTCCACTGTGATCTATGATCCTCTTCCCTTTATCCAAAAGCTTCGGTATGACGGCTGTTGAAACGCCATGAGGAAGTGCCGTAATAAAAAAATCAGCTTTATCGGCAACTTTATCTAAATCGAGCCCGTCACATATTTCATCATAAATTCCTCTGAAAGACGGATACACTTCAGAAAAAGGCTGACCTACGAAACTGTTTGAAACAACAGTGGTAATTTCTATATCATCTCTCAGAGCAAGAAGACGGACGATTTCAGCTCCGACGTATCCGGTTGCTCCTATGATCCCTAATCTCAGCATTGTTTGTTCCTCCTGTTTGTTATTTAATTATTAGTAATAATACATAAAAATATATCATTAAGATTATTTACAACGTACAAAAAATGCCAGAACGTCTCTCATAATTATACATATCAATGTATAAAAATTCAATATGAGGTTTAATATTTATTTGATTCTTTAAATCATTTGTGAATATTTATCTATACAAAGTAGCTAAAAGGCATTTTTTATTTTTGTTAATTTGTAAGGTAGTTTTACAGAAGGGTTTGATATAACATTAATAATACCACTAAAATGCTTTTGCATTAACACACAAATCAGGAGGGGAAATTTTAATGGCAAGTGTAACTTTAAAAAACGTATTTAAAACGTATCCAGGTGGTGTAACTGCTGTCAGCGACTTTAACATTGATATAGAAGATAAAGAATTTATTATTCTTGTCGGACCTTCAGGCTGCGGTAAAACTACCACATTAAGAATGATTGCAGGTCTGGAGGAGATCACATCAGGTGAATTGTACATAGGTGATAAGCTCTGTAACGATGTTGCTCCTAAGGACAGAGATATAGCGATGGTTTTCCAGAACTACGCTTTGTATCCTCATATGACCGTATTTGATAACATGGCATTCGGTCTGAAGCTCAGGAAGACTCCCAAGGATGAAATCAAGAGAAGAGTTCATGAAGCTGCAAGGATCCTTTCGATCGAGCATCTTCTTGACAGAAAGCCGAAAGCTCTTTCGGGCGGTCAGAGACAGCGTGTTGCTCTGGGTCGTGCTATTGTTCGTGAACCTAAGGTATTCCTTATGGACGAGCCGCTTTCAAACCTTGACGCCAAGCTCAGAGTTCAGATGAGAACCGAGATTTCCAAGCTTCACCTTAAACTGAATACAACATTCATCTATGTTACCCATGACCAGACCGAGGCTTTGACCATGGGTACCAGAATCGTTGTAATGAAGGATGGTTTCATTCAGCAGATTGCCAATCCTCAGCAGCTTTATGATGAACCTGTCAATGTTTTCGTTGCAGGCTTTATAGGCAGTCCTCAGATGAATATGGCTAACGCTCTTGTTGTTAAACAAGGCGACAAGATATTCCTTCAGTTCGGAGACTACAAGTTGGAGCTTCCCGCTGATAAGGCATATGCTCTTGAAAAGCAAGGATATGTTGGCAGCGAAGTAATTTTTGGTATCCGTCCCGAAGATGTCCGCGATGACGAAGCTTTTATTGCTAACAGCGACAGTGCTGTTTTAACCGCAAATGTGGAAGTTACTGAAAGACTGGGTTCGGAAACCCTGCTTTATTTAGTGATTAACGATATTAACTTTACAGCCCGTGTAAGTCCTAAATCAAAGACACAATCCGGTGAGACCATAAAGGTTGTATTTGATATGCCGCATATACACATCTTTGATAAGGAGACAGAAAAGGCAATAGTACACTAATAAAACTATTGATGAAGGGCTGTTTCCAGCGGAGAACACCGTTGGACAGCCCTTTTTTAATATACTTTTTTAAATATTTTTGCTTGTTATACTGCAGTATCCCACTACGGAAATAGCTGCGAAAATAATCGTAAGCAGGGCAGATTTTATTGCCCAGCCAGTAGTTTTAAATACTATAATGTTTTTAAATGCGTAATTGTGGAATAATATTGATATATCTGATTTTTGTATTTGGAGGATTTTTATTGAGACTTGTTGCATTTGTTGGTACAAGCGGCTCGGGCAAAAGCCATCGTGCTTTATGGGTAGCCAGAGAGAATAGTCTGGATTATATAATAGACGACGGTTTGTTAATCCACGAAAACACTATAGTAGCTGGGAGATCAGCAAAAAAAGCCCCTTCAAAAATCAGCTCTGTTAAAGTTGCACTCTTTATAGAAGATGACCATAGAAAAGAAGTTAAAGAAGCTATTCGCAGGTGCAAACCACAGGGTATACTTATATTAGGTACCTCTGATGGAATGGTCGATAAGATTGCCGAAGGTTTGGAATTAGGTGAATATGATCAACGCATCTATATAGAGGACGTGGCAAGCTCTTATGAAATTGAACAGGCCCGCAATACACGATTAAAACAGGGAAAACATGTTATCCCGGTTCCGGCGATGCAGTTGAAAAAGCAATTTTCGGGATATTTTCTGGATCCGCTTCAGCTTTTCAGACGAAAAGGAAAAGGGCGATTCCAGACAATAGGGGAGAAATCGGTAGTGAGGCCGACTTTCAGTTATTTTGGCAATTATACGATATCAGACTATGCTATATATCAATTGGTGAATTATAATATTGTTATTATGCCCGAGATGGAGAAGATTACCAGATTCCGTACGAGCAACAGCCCGGATGGACTTTATATCGATATTGATATTATAATGGTTTTTGGATACAATCTGGTGGAGGCAATAAAAAAGGCCAGAAATGTTATTTTAAAGGAACTTGACAAATTTGCAGGGTTTAACGTAAATGTTTTTAATGTCAACGTGAAAAACTTGATTATGAAAAAGACCCCGCCTGATTATCCGGTCATGGAGGGAAGCTAAGGTGTCTCACAACGATATGAATAAAATTGATTATAACGCTATGGAAGACGAAGAGGTGCTTACATATGTTCACTCAGGCTGCAAGCGCGGAATGGAACATTTGATAGAAAAATACAAACCTCTTGTAAGAGCCAAGGCAAGAAGCTATTTTATGGTAGGAGCTGATAGGGAAGATATCGTTCAGGAAGGCATGATCGGCTTATTTAAAGCTGTCCGGGATTATAAGGATGATAAAAGCATCCCTTTCAGGGTATTTGCTGAGATGTGTATTACCCGTCAGATAATAACCGCAGTGAAAACTGCTACAAGGCAAAAACACATTCCATTGAATTCCTATGTTTCGCTCAACAAGAAGATATTTGATGAAGAATCTGATAAGTTTTTGATAGAAGTGATCGAGGAGGTCTCTGCAGCAAATCCTGAGGAGCTTTTTATCAACAAAGAGCAGTTCACGGTTATTGAAAGCCGTGTAATGGAGCTGTTAAGCCCTTTTGAAAAAGAGGTCCTTGCCAAATATCTGGCCGGAGTAACCTACCAGGACATAGCAAAACAGCTTAATAAGCCGGTAAAATCGATTGACAATGCACTTCAGAGATTGAAGAAAAAAATAGAAAAGAGTGTCCAGGAGGTTAGAGAAGAATATCTTAAAGATAATTAAGCTTTGACAAAATTCGACAAAACAAAAGCCTGTTATTTCTAACAGGCTAAAATAAAAAAATGTGCTAAAAAGGAGGTAAAAGTATGTTAAGGTATCAGTGTTATATAAAATTATAGCCGAAATTTGTCGAAATAGCAAGAATTCTTTTATATTAAATAAACAAAAATTGTGCAAAAATGCTACCAGAATCAAGGGAGGTCTATCATGATTATTAAATGGAGAGATGATTATAGCTGTTATGATCCTATAATTGATGCCCAGCACTCAAAGATGATCGACATGATTAATGAAATGAATGAAATTGCGAAGCTGGTTGAGGATGGCGTTGACAGCTACGACAGGATTGTCGAGATCTTTAACGGATTAAAAGATTATGCGGTGTATCATTTTGGCCACGAAGAAAAAATGTTTGAAGAGCACGGTTATGATTCTTTCAATACTAAAATACAGATACTGGAACATAAAAGCTTCTTTCACAAGGTATCGGCAATCAATTTGTATGAGCTCGACGAAAGTCAGCAAGAGGCAGTAAACGGTATATTGGATTTTTTAAGCAAATGGCTGGACCACCATATCTTGCATATCGATAAAAAATTCGGTGAGTTTCTAAGGGATAAGAATGAGTAAAGGGGACGGTCCTTTTCACTCATTTTATTCCTCCGCCTTTGCTCCATAATATCCGGCCAAGAGGTCTTTTTCGGTTGGAAGTCAGAAGTAAGAAGCCCTTTACGTCCACTCCATATATTTCACTCTGAGGAGCGAAGCGGCGAAGAATCATAAAGGGGCGTATCCTGCATTGCTCGTATGACTTATAAATCGATTGAAAAGATTTGAATAAAAAGTATAGATAATGTGTTTACCTTGACAAAATATAGTATAATAATAATTAATAAAATGCAATTGAATGGTCGAAGTAATATACATAAGATGAAATATTTTGGGAGCTGATATCTTGGCTGAGAAAAATAAGGTTACTGTTCGCATTGCAGGAAATGAGTATGTAATAACCGGCACAGAATCTCCGGAGTACATACAGAAAGTAGCTCTGTTCGTTGACAGAAAGGTTCTGGAAATAACCAGAAGGAATCATTTATTGAGTACATCCATGGCTTCGATTCTGGCATCGATCAATATGGCCGATGAAATGTTTCGTCTTAAGGAGACGTTGAGAAATAGTGAGAATGAATTGGCAGGGCTTAAAAAGAAGTATCAGGAACTCAAGGAAGAATCCCAAAAAATCAAAATGGAAAATCTGAAGCTTAGAGAGAAAGAATCCCAGCTTACGATAGAGCTCACTAAAAGGGAGACGGAATTAAAGGAAGTCAGAAATACTCTAAACACAATGCAAAATGCCAATAAGAAAAATTATTGAGTGGAGGTACCAAGTCATGTTTGATGAAATGATATCCTGGGGTGAATTAATCGTACTTGTTCTTTTTGTTCTTGGCTCGGTGCTTATGTCTTATCTTATTTTGGCGGTAGCAAACTTACTGAGGATCTTAAAGAATGTAAATCAAATATTAGAGAAGAATAAAGGTAATATTGAAAGAACTGTTGAAAAATTGCCCGAGATAACAGACAATACTGCAAAAATCACAAAGACTGTCAATGAAAGCCTTGACGGGCTTGAAAAGATCGTAACCGATGTGGGCAAGGTAACCGAAACGGTTAAAAAGGGCGCGGAAACAATACAAAAGGATATAATACTTAAGGCTAAATCCATAATCGATATCATTGACGCTATAAAGAAGTTTTTCGAAAAGAAAAAATCAAAAACCGGCAAAAAAAGCAGCACAATATATAAATATAAGTATAAGGACGGCCAGGACAAGCCGGAAGAAATAGAGGTCATAAAGGCAAATGATGATCCGGACGGCGTCATTCCCAATGAGTATGAGAAGGTGGAAAAAGAATCTCCGGATGAAGATGAGATTTCAGTTGCTCAGGATGAATCAATAATCGAAGAAGAAAACGAAGAAGCAAGTGAGAATGACGAAAAAGTAGAGGATGCTTGATATTCCTGAAAGCAGGTTTTATATGAATGATCTAAAATTAGAGCTGCTCGCTCCCGCGGGCAGCTTTGAATCTCTTAAGGCGGCTATTGCAAATGGCGCCGATGCTGTTTATCTGGGCGGAGGAAAGTATAACGCCAGAGCAAACGCAGGCAATTTCACGGAAAAAGGCCTGACAGAAGCCATCGACTATGCTCATGAGCGTGGTGTAAAGGTGTATATAACCATAAACACCTTACTAAAAAACCATGAGCTTTATGAAGGCTTAAAATTGGCTGAATTAGTGCATAAAGAAGGTGCCGATGCAGTTATCGTTCAGGATACAGGTCTTGCAAAGCTTCTCAGGGATAATTTTCCTGATCTTGACATTCATGCAAGTACTCAGATGACTTTGACAAACAGCTATTCTGTAAAATTTTTTGAAGAATCAGGTTTTAAAAGGGTTGTACTTGCCCGCGAATTGACATTCGATGATATCAAATCAATAAGAGAAAACTGTAAAGCAGAGCTTGAGGTGTTTGTGCATGGCGCTCTTTGTGTATGCTATTCGGGCCAATGCCTTATGTCCAGCTTTATTGGCAGAAGAAGTGGTAACAGAGGTCTTTGCGCACAGCCCTGCAGGCTTCCCTGGTCATTGTCAGGAGATGGCACAAACTATGGGAAATCATCATATCTGTTAAGCCCCAGAGATCTTATGACCCTGGACTTGCTGCCTGAGCTTAGGAGATCGGGGGTTAGATCCCTGAAGCTTGAGGGACGTATGAAATCGCCTGAATATGTAGCTATAGTAACATCTGTTTACAGAAAATATATAAATATGCTTAAGACAATGGACGAAAGCTGTTACTATGTGGAAAACAGTGATAAAGAAAGGCTGATGCAAGCCTTCAATCGCGGTGGATTTACTCGCGGCTATCTGGAAGGAAACCGCGACTGTAAAAAACTTGTGTACCCTGAACATCCCAAAAACCGGGGGATACTGCTGGGGAAGGTTTTGGACACGAAGCACTTGTATATAAAGGTACTTATGGATAAGCCAATCAATATGGGAGATGGGATAGAGGTTATGGATCCTGATAAGGGAGTCCGGAGCTTTATTATTACTTCAATTATTGAGAACAACAGACAGGTCCGTTCTGCCGATGCCGGGACTGAGGTATGGATAGGGGATATAAAAGCTGCTGTTAGAAAAGGAAGCAGGGTATTTCGAACACTTTCCAAAAGTTTGTTCGATGAAGCACGAAAAACCTATGAGGGCAATGAACCTTCGTTGGTACCACTCGATATGGAGTTTACTATGAGAGCCGGTGAAAAGGCCAGTCTCAAGGTAACTGATAATAACGAAAACTCAGTATACGCCGAATCCGGTGAGGCTGCTGAAAGAGCAATAAAGAAAGCTCTTTCAGAGGAACGAATACAGGAGCAGCTCAAGAAAACAGGTGATACTCCTTACTGGGTGAAAAATCTATGTATTGAAACAGACAATGACAGTGTGATGCCGATTTCAGCCCTGAACGCCTTAAGACGGGATGCTTTGGAAAAAATCAAGAAGCTGCGTATCGGAAAGCGGAAGAAAAACATATCGGAAAATCCTTCTTATATAGGTAAAGGATCTAAAACTCATTCGGATTCAACACCGGAGATCTCTGCATATTTTATTGATGTGCCTGAATCGATCAAAGAAATAAACGGTCTTATAAAACGAGTTTATCTTCCTGTCATGCATAGGGAGAATCTGGAGGAGATAAGAAAAGGCTTTGAAGGTGAGATCTATTTGTGGACACCTTCAATATTAAAGGACGTAGAATTAACTGATATAAAGGATCGGATCGAAGAAGTCAGAGACCTGACTGATGGTTTAACCTACGGGAGCTTCGGGACCTACAAGGTTCTGAGCAAAGCCTTTCCCCATTTATCACTGTGTGCCGAAACCTCCATGAATATTTTTAACAATGAAGCAATTTTAGCCCATGAAGAGTTGGGCGCCAAAACAATTGTTATATCTCCCGAGCTTAATCTGAAAGAGACAAAGGATTTGACTTCCTCAACGGCCAGGCTTGAATCGGTCCTTTATGGGCGAATTCCTCTCATGACTATGGAGCATTGCCCCTCAGCTCTGGAAATAGGCTGCTCAGGCAAATGCGATAAATGCAAAGGAAGAAAAGGTTATTTAAAAGACAGAAAAGGCGAGGTTTTTCCGTTTATCAGAGATCCATTCCTAAAGAGAACCCAAATATTTAATGCCTTTCCTCTGTTTATGGATGATTTGGAGGCATTAAATGACACCGCCTTAAGCATATACAGACTCTTCTTTACAACCGAGGACGATAATACCCGGAAAACACTGGCCAGGTATTATTATGATAAGCTAAACGGACTAAGCCCGGCACCTGAAGTTATCAGTACCATAGAAATGCTGAAAAGCTCAGGCTATACCAAAGGCCACTGGTTCAGGGGAGTGGAGTAAGAATTAATGCTATAATAGTATTGTTTGACTTTAATATAAATCTGGAATACAGGAGCATATTATGATTGATGTTTTTGTGGAAATCATACGGGAAGGCGTTAAACTGCCTTCTTATGCAAATCCGTACGATGCGGGGATGGATGTTTGCGCAGCCGAGGATATAGTAATAAAACCGGGTGAAACTGTTATAATACCTACAGGGTTAAAGTTTGCCATTCCGGAAGGATATGAAATTCAGGTTAGGCCAAGGAGTGGAATAAGCTTAAAGACACCTCTCCGGCTTGCCAATTCTCCCGGCACCATTGACGCGGGATATAGGGATGAACTGGGCATAATAATTAGCAACACCTCTCCTGAGGACAGCACTGCAGATGCAAACGAAGGATTTCTTACTCTCGACAGCAAGGGAAACCAAAAGGGTACTTATATCGTCAGAAAAGGGGAGAGGGTGGCACAGCTTGTATTGGCAAAAGTACCCAGAATGAACTTAAGGGTAGTGGATTCAGTTAAGGATATCGGGACAGACAGAGGCGGAGGCTTCGGTTCGACCGGTGTATAAATGAGTAAAGGGGACGGTCCTTTTCACTCATTTTGGATATAGACCCTTTGTTCACTCAGGCTGGCATGCAGGAGTGTGCATTACACACCGATTTACAGACGACTGTAAAGAGTGATAGGATGGTTCCTCCAACTTCCAACCTCTAACATCTAACCTCTATACAGATAGGAGAATTTTTATGATAAACAGACAAAGACTTGTAGATGAATTTATAAGCCTGGTTAAAATAGACAGCCTGTCCAAACAGGAAAGAAAAATGGCTGATGCTCTTTTAGAAAAGTTAAAGGATATGGGATATGAACCCTATGAGGATGAAACGGGCTCTAAAATAGGAGGCAATGCGGGCAATGTAATTTGCCACATAAAAGGGGAAAAGGCAAAACCAGCCCTTTTGCTAATGGCCCATATGGATACGGTAGTTCCGGGCATCTCAAAAAATCCGTCAATCGAAGGAGATATAATCAAAACGGACGGAACAACGGTATTAGGCGGGGATGATCTGGCGGGCATTGCTGTTATTCTGGAAACAGTCAAATCGCTTAAAGAAGATGGTACTCCCTTTGGTGATTTGTATGTTGCTTTTACGGTATGTGAGGAAGGTGGATTATATGGTGCCAGAAACCTTGACCTTTCAAAGCTGCCGGTAAGCTATGCTTTTATTCTGGATGAGGGAGGTCCGATAGGACAGATCGCGGTTAAAGCACCTTTTTATAATCGCTTCGAGGTAATTTTCCAAGGTCGGGCAGCACATGCCGGTCTTGAGCCCGAAAAAGGCCTAAGTGCCATAATGCTGGCTTCAAAAGCTATCTCAGACATGCCCAATTTCGGCAGAATAGATGAAGAAAGCACATCTAACATTGGAACGATAAAGGGTGGTGAGGTTCGGAATATAGTTTGCGAAAGCTGCAAGATTGAGGGCGAAGTTCGTTCTTTGTCGGAAGAGAAGATAAACAGGTACACTGATGAAATTCTTGATCATTTTAAGACAGTTACAGAGAGTATGGGAGGCACGGTTCAGATCAATATGGAACGCATGTATCCCGGATTCAACATCAGTGAAACTGACGATATAATAAGTTTATTGAAGGAAGCGTCAAAAGATTCTGGAATCCCTCTTAAGCTTCATGCTACAGGTGGAGGCAGCGATACCAATATAATAAATGGCGCAGGGATACCAGCTGTAAATATCAGCGTCGGGATGGAGAATGTACACAGCAAGAATGAGATAATACGGATATCAAACCTTGAAAAAGCATGCCACTTCCTGACCGCAATAATAAAAGCAGCTCATAAAAGATGAGTATCAGTAGACCACCCTCGTGTTGGGCTACGAGGGAATAAGCAGTGCAGAACTAAGGATGAGTTGCATATCTCGATACACAAAATGAGTAAAGAGGACCGTCCGAAACTGCTGAAAAACTTCGGATTTTGTCATTCTGAATGGAGCGAAGCGGAATGAAGAATCTTAAAACCCGTATTATCAGCTAATAAGATTCTTCGCTACGCTCAGAATGACATTTAAGGAACGACTTTTTCAGTAATTTCGGACCGTCCCCTATACTCACTATACTCATAGATTAATATGTGATTCCTTGAGCGTACATTGCGGCGGCTATTTTCATAAAGCCTGCGATATTAGCGCCCATTACCAGATTATCGGGGTCACCGTATTCGGAAGCGGCCTCGCTGGCGTTTCTGTAAATTTTCTGCATTATGTCCTTTAACCTGGAATCGACCTCTTCGAAGGACCAGGATAATCTCATGCTGTTCTGTGACATTTCAAGACCTGAGGTAGCAACTCCGCCGGCATTGGCAGCCTTGGCGGGTCCGAAGATAACTTTATTCTTAAGGAATACTTCAACAGCCTCGGGCGTTGATGGCATATTAGCTCCTTCACCTACGGCGAAGCAACCGTTCTTAACAAGGATTTCAGCATCATTGCCATCCAATTCGTTTTGGGTGGCGCAAGGCAAGGCTATATCACAGGGTATAGTCCAAATTCCTTTGCAGCCGACTGTGTATTCGGCATCTGGATGATAATTGACATAATCAGATATACGGCCTCTCTGAACCTCCTTTATCAACTTAACGGTATCAATATTTATACCGCTCTTATGATAAATGTAACCGTTTGAATCATTCAGAGCAACAACCTTTGCCCCCAGCTGCATAGCTTTCTCTGCTGCATATATTGCCACATTGCCCGAACCTGAGATCACAACCGTCTTACCTTCAAAGGATCGACCCTTTGCTTTAAGTGCTTCGTCCATAAAGTAGCAAAGGCCGTAACCTGTTGCCTGAATGCGTGCAAGGCTTCCGCCAAAAGCTATTCCTTTTCCTGTTAAAACACCGGTGAAATCATTTCTCAATTTCTTGTACATACCATACATATAACCGATTTCTCGTGCGCCAACACCGATATCTCCCGCAGGGACATCAGTATCAGGACCAATATGCCGTGCTAATTCAAACATAAAGCTTTGGCAAAAACGCATGATTTCCATATCTGACTTGCCTTTCGGATCAAAATCCGAACCGCCCTTAGCGCCTCCCATCGGCAGAGTGGTCAGAGAGTTCTTGAAGCATTGCTCAAAACCCAGAAATTTAATAATGCCAATATTAACGGAAGGGTGAAAGCGAAGCCCGCCCTTATATGGACCAATCGCACTGTTGAATTGTACACGGAAACCACGGTTGACATGAACTGTACCGTTATCATCCATCCAGGGTACACGGAAGATGATTTGTCTTTCGGGCTCGACAATTCGATCGAATATACCTGCCTTAACATATTCAGGATGTTTTTCAGCGACGGGTTCCAGGGATTCCAGCACCTCTTTGACTGCCTGATGGAATTCAGGTTCACCCGGATTTCTTTTAACTACTTGATCATAGACATCTGCTAAAATCCTCATATTGGCCTCCTCATAATATGCCGTAAGCAATTGGTAATATGCAACAAAAAAAGTTACCACTTGCATTTAGACATTAACTGATACATATAAAATTTGTTCTATACCATCGGCCACCCCTGTAATGAGATCAGGCTACATACCATATACAACCATCAAGTTTCCAGCATTTAACCAATTTTGCCCGAATGGTAACAGGACAGTAAAAATTATAACAGATAATAATAGTATATGCAAGAACAGTTATATAAAGTTGCAGATAAATATAAAAAAATGGATATGAGCCTTTCTCATATCCATCATTAATAAGGTATTGTTCTATTTTATCAATAAAGTTTTACTCTTTACTTTTTATGTATTCGTCAATTGCTTTTGCTGCTTTTTTACCGGCACCCATAGCTAAAATCACTGTTGCCGATCCGGTTACCGCGTCACCACCGGCAAAAACGCCTGCTTTACTGGTTCGGCCGGTCTGTTCATCGGCTATAATACAGCCCCATTTATTTGTGGTAAGATCCGGGGTCGTACTCCTGATCAAAGGATTGGGAGATGTTCCTATAGCTATAATCACTGTATCTACATCGATCACATGCTCGCTGCCTGATTTTGCAATAGGGCGGCGTCTGCCTGATGCATCAGGCTCACCCAATTCCATTTCAACACATTCGATGCCCTTTACCCAGCCTTTGTCGTCACCGATGATTTTTGTGGGATTGGTAAGCAGCTTAAAGATAATTCCTTCTTCTTTCGCGTGGTGTACTTCTTCAAGGCGGGCAGGCATCTCAGCCTCTGAACGTCTGTAGATAATATAGACCTTATCAGCACCCAGACGCAAAGCACATCTTGCTGCATCCATGGCCACATTTCCGCCCCCGACCACAGCAACTGAATTACCACGCATAATCGGAGTTTCAGCGTCTTCTTTATAAGCTTTCATGAGATTAATACGAGTAAGGAATTCGTTTGCCGAATATACACCGTTCAAGTTCTCGCCGGGAATATGCATAAATACGGGCAATCCTGCCCCTGAGCCGATAAACACCGCCGAATAACCCTCTTCAAACAACTCGTCAATAGTCAGAACTTTGCCGATCACCATGTTTGTCCGTATCTCAACGCCCTGTTCCAAAAGCGCGTCAATTTCTTTCTGAACCAGATTTTTTGGAAGCCTGAATTCAGGTATGCCGTATACCAGAACTCCGCCGGCCAGATGGAAGGCTTCAAATATGGTAACATCGTATCCTTCTTTTATAAGATCCCCTGCGCACGATAATCCGGCAGGACCAGAACCGATAATAGCAACCTTTTTTCCGTTCTTAGGAACCTTTTTATAGATTCTTTTTGTGTTTTTGATAGCCCAATCTGCAGCAAAGCGCTCAAGACGCCCTATGGCTACTGACTCGCCTTTTATGGCCCTTACACATTTTTCCTCGCACTGTGTTTCCTGAGGGCAGACACGACCGCATACAGCAGGAAGGCTGTTTGTTTCTGTAATTTTTTCATAAGCTTCTTCAAATTTTCCTTCTGCTATAAGGGAAATAAACTCCGGAATCTGCACATTGACGGGGCAACCGCTGATACAGGGCTTATGCTTGCAGTTTAGGCAACGCTTTGCTTCTTCTATAGCCATTTCCTCTGTATATCCCAATGATACCTCGTTGAAATTTTGGCTGCGATCCTTTGGATCCTGTTCCGGTACAGACACTTTTTTTAAAGACATATTAGCCATTAAGGACACCCTCCAATCTGCATTTATGACGCTCTTCAGAGTCCTTGTACATTGAAAGGCGCCTCATAAGCTCTGTAAAATCTACCTCATGACCGTCAAAATCCGGTCCATCCACACAGGCAAATTTTATTTGCCCTCCAACAGTTACCCTGCAGCCTCCGCACATACCGGTTCCGTCTACCATAATGGGATTCAGGCTGACAATAGTTTTTATACCATATGGCCTTGTAATATCACAAACTACTTTCATCATGATAGGCGGACCTATGGCTATAACTACATCATAGGCTGCGCCTTCGTCTAAAAGCTTCTTTAGTATGTCGGATACAAAACCCTTTGTTCCGTTAGAACCGTCGTCAGTCGTTATAATAAGCCTGTCCGATACGGCAGCCATCTCTTTCTCCAGTATTATGATGTCCTTATTTCTGAATCCTGCTATAACATCAACCGAAACACCCATGCCATGCAGTTTTTTTGCTTGAGGATAAGCTATTGCTGTTCCCAGGCCGCCTCCTATGACAGCAGCTTTTTTAACTCCGTCAAAATGCGAGGCTACACCTAATGGACCGCAGAAGTCCTCTATCTTATCGCCCTCTTGCAGTTGACCCAGCTTTTGTGTTGTGGCTCCGACCTCCTGAAAGATTATGGTGACGGTTCCTTTTTCTCTGTCGAAATCAGCTATAGTAAACGGAACACGTTCACCCTCCCTGTCGACACGCAAAATAATAAATTGACCGGGCTCTGCTTTATGGGCAATGTATGGAGCTTCTATTTCCAGAAGTTTTACCTGAGGGTTTAGGATTTCCTTTCTGATTATCCGGTACATTTAGATGCTCTCCTCTCTGTTTTATATTTATGGCAATTTAGTATTAATCATAAATAATTACAAGCACTCATATTTTACAAGAACTTTAAAATATCTTCAATAGAAATATATAACGATATTATGCAATTATCCAGAAAAGACAAATATAGGCGGGGGTATATGCCCCCGCCTCAAGTTTTTATTTGCTAGGAATCAATATTCGAACAGGCTTCTATTATATAGGAATGATTTCAATAAAGTATCTGATCAATTCAACATTATCTTCAATTTCCTTGTAGCCACTTATGTAGAAGTAATAGCCATTCGATGAGCCGCTTATATTAAAGCCATTATTATCACTGGATTTAGATTTGTCTTCGACATTTGTAAGATTGTCATCATAAAACCCAATAATCTCTTTGATCGTTTTATCAGTATAAATATCCAAGGTATAAGAGACTAAGCCGTCACTTTCCGATTCAGACACATTGAAGAGGGCTGCGCCATCTATGATAGGGAAGTCGCTGACAGGGAAGCCAGCAGGAAGTTCGGCAACATCCAGTGACTTTAATACGCTGTCGGCTGAAGGGATTTCAGTCAACGCGATTGTTGCTGATACAAGTCCTTCTGCAGTATTTGCGATAATAATCTCAAACTTGTATCCGTCCATCGTACCTTTATAATCGTTTCCAAATGGTGATTTCACATCATTGTAGTCATCGGCATCTTTTAAATAATCCGCAAAATATTGGTCGATAGTATCAAATTTTTCAGCATATACAACTGCCACGGTAAAACGGGAGTAACCGCCCTGATCCTCTTCCATGCCCATCCAAACATGGCCGTCTTTGTATATAGGGTATTTGTCAATCGGATACCCTTTAGGAAGCTCTCCTTTGGGGTATGCGGCAAAAATATCCTTGATAGAGCCGGAATCTTTATCGTCTTCGTCATCATTGTCTATGGCGTCATCATCGTCATCTTTGTCATTATCTTTTTTATCTTCATCTTCGTCATTATCTTCATCTTCGTCATTATCTTCATCTACGTCTTCGTCTTCGCCTTTGTCTTTATCTTTATCTTTGCCTCTGCCTTTGCCTCCTTCATCATCCTCGTCATCTTCATCATCTTCATCGATTCTTCGGGAGCTTGATGCTCTGCCATTGTCATCGTCATCATCAACATCCCTGCTTCCGCAAGCGACAAAACTGAAAACCAGACAGAAAATCAACAGTAAACTTAAAAGCTTTTTGAGGTCCATAGCTATTCCTCCTAAACATCATATGTTGTAATATGTCTCATTAATTTGGGCACAAAAAAACGGTTATATCAACCATATTCTTATGCTCAATTTGTGTTATCATTATACGTTTATTTCTACGTATTGTAATCACCCCAGGGGTGATTTTCCCAAATGATCATTAGTAAATGGTAGTTATTTTAAAGATATATCAGGGTTTCTTAAAGTCGTTTACAGCAGTATAAAGGACTATTCAAAGCACGATGCTTTATTATGAAATAACATTATCAATCATATTATTTTAGCATTTCACATAGTATGGAAAGTCAGCTAGTAAAAGTGGGAGATAATAATGGCACGCCGTTCTTTGAAGTACAATGCGGCAATTCTGACAGTTACAGGGTTTATAGTAAAAGCAATAGGCTTTTTGTACCGCGTTTTTATTGCCAACAGCATAGGAACAGAAGGCTTAGGGCTCTATCAGTTAATGACGCCTATCTATTCTCTTTTGGTTCTGGTGCTCTCAGCAGGCATATCAGTTGCCGTATCCCGCTTTGTAGCTGAAGAAGCTTCAAAAGGGCTTAAACATACCGGAGTAAAGATCACATCGATTTCGGCAGGGATCGTTCTAGCAGTGGGCGTTGTAATATGCGGAATTTTACTGCTTAATATTGATGCTCTTGTATTAGGTACTACAGGCGATATGAGGACAAAGCGTTCTCTGTTTTGGATTTTGGTCTTTGTACCTCCAATCGCTGCAGTATCAGCTTTTAAGGGATATTTTTATGGCAGACAGGAAATGATTCCGAATTCAGCCGGACAAATAACAGAGCAAATAACAAAACTGCTTTTTGTTATATTTATGATAGGATCCTTCAGAGGCAAGGGTATAGAGAGCATGTGTTTACTGGCTGTATTGGCCATGCTTATTGGTGAATGCGCTAATGTTCTGGTTGTGTATATTGCTTTTTTATTTTCAAATAAAAGATCGCTATATGAGCTTAACAGCAATAGAAAAGAAAATTCTGGAGCAATGATAAAGAAGATAATAAAATCTGCGCTTCCCATATCGGCAAACCGGCTTGTATTATCATTGATAGGAACAGCCGAAAGCTTATTGATACCCCAAAGACTGGTTTTATCCGGACTATCTTTTCAAGAGAGCTTAAAATCTTTTGGAAGGCTTACGGGTATGGCTTCCCCATTAGTTTTTTTCCCTTCAATGCTTCCAATGTCACTGGCTACGGCGCTTGTTCCTGCAATTGCCGGGGCTGTAGCGGCAAAACAGTATAGAATTGCAAACAGGCAAATATCACAATCAATAAGATTAACAATTATAATGGGGCTTATCTTTACATCGTTTTTTGCTTCATGCAGCAGTGAACTGGCTGAACTGGTTTATCCGGGGAAAGATGTAGGTTCGATCCTAAGGCTGCTTTCCTTCACAGGTGTGTTCCTTTACCTCCAGCATACAATGCTGGGTATATTAAACGGACTGGCAAGAGAATCGGCTATACTTATAAATACCCTTACAGGAAGCATAATAAGAATTGCAGCAATTTGGTTCTTAATGCCGATTCTGGGTGTAGATGCATATATATATGCCGTTATAGCCGGGAGCATAATAACAATTGCATTCAATTTCAGGGAGATCTCGAAAATAACCGGAATTTCCATAGATGCAGGTCAATGGTTGATAAAACCAATTTCTGCAGCTATGGCGGGTGTGTTCTTTACCTTTATTATTAAAACTGTTTTAACAAATTGGAATATGCAAGCGAGGATTTATCGGCTATTGATAGTAATAACCGCCTTTTTAACGCTTGCAACCATATTCATAGTGACAGGTATTATAAAAAAAGATGATCTGAAACGCTGGATCATCCGAAAGCACTAAACTTCTCGAAAGAACATAAGCGGAGTATAAATTTAAAAAACAGTGGAAAACTACGAAAATGCAAGTATTTTAAAGCAACCAGGAGGAGAAAGGTAAAAATCGGCTAAACAAAGGTCAAAGATAGTCAAAAACAGACTTGAATTATTATAGGCGAATAATGTAAAATGTAACTAAGGTCAAAGAAAGTCAAAAACAAAACATATGGTATTGATTTGGAGGTGGTTTTATGTTCAGTCTTATACCTTTTTCAAGAAGAAACGGCAATATAGCCAGAAAAGATGATTGGTTCGGGCTTGACAGATTTTTTGATGAATTTTTCAGAGATCCGTTCTTCGCCAGGGTATCTTCAATGACAGCTCCTATTCGTGCAGATGTCAGAGAGACAGATAAAGAGTATGTGGTCGAGGCTGAGATGCCGGGTTTGAAAAAAGAGGACATAATTATCGACTTGAATAATGATGTACTGACTCTTGGAGTAGACGTAAAACAAGAAAGAGATGAAAATGAAGACGGTTATATCTACAAAGAGCGCAGAAGCGGTTCCTACAGAAGATGCTTTACAGTACCCAATATCAATAACGAAGAAGTGAAGGCATCATATAAAGACGGCTTGTTAACAGTAATACTACCAAAAGCAGAACCCGATAAAAGGACAAGAAAAATAGAGATAGAATAGCCTTTGTTTTCCTCCTTCCTTTTTAGTATGACAGGGGGACGGGACTGGTATCACCGACGGTGAAACCAATCCCGTCCCCCTGTCATTTATGGATATGTTCATGTTGACTTAAGTTCGGGTATAATTGTAGTATTATGTGTGAGTATAAGTTTAACGAAATAGAGGATGGGATAAATGAAACTAATTGCAGACTGTCATTTTCACACTATTAGCAGCGGACATGCTTTCAGTACTATTTGTGAGTATGCGAAGGAAGCTTCCGGGAAGGGCCTGGAATTAATAGGAATGACCGATCACGGGCCCCAAATGCCCGGAGGTCCTCATATATATCATTTTCACAATCTAAGTGTTATACCCGATATAATGTATGGCGTAGAGATTTATAAAGGAATCGAAGCAAATATTATTGGGTTTGACGGCTTACTTGATACCGAGGAAATAAATATTGAAGAAATGGATATAGTGATTTCAAGCTTTCACGGTCCTTGCCTGATGCCGTCAACAAAAAAAGAAAACACACAAGCCATGATAAAAAGTATGGAGAATAAGTATGTAAATATTATCGGGCATCCCGACGATGCCAGAATCGCCATCGATTATACCGAGCTGGCAAAGGCAGCATCGGAATATGGGGTTCTTATTGAAATCAACAATTCATCATTAAAACCGACATCATTCAGGCAAAATGCGGAAGAAAACTATAAAATACTGCTTGAGGAATGCTATAAAAACGAAGTATACGTTATAATAAACAGTGATGCACATATTCACACAGATATAGGCGAGAGCAATGAGGCATTGGAAGTTATAAAGAAATCCGGATTCCCGGAAGAACTGGTCACCAATACGGATATTTTAAAATTAAAACAAAGACTGGGCTTAAGGAGAAGGTAAAATTGCATGTTTGAAAAGTTGGAATCGATAGAAAATCGTTTTGAAGAACTGAATATGAGATTATCCGACCCCGGGGTGATAAATAATCAGGAGCAATACCTGAAGCTGATGAAGGAGCATGCTGACCTGTCAGAGATCGTAGAGAAATTTCGTGAATATAAATCATATGTTAAAGCTTTGGAAGAGTCGCAGTCAATGCTCCGTGAAAATCCTGACAGGGAACTTGAGGAAATGATAGAGCTGGAGATTCTCGAGGCTGAAAAAGGGATCGAGCGTACTGAAAAAGAGCTGAAAATTCTATTGATGCCTAAGGATCCTAATGATGATAAAGACGTAATTATTGAAATACGCGGAGGTGCAGGAGGCGACGAGGCTGCCCTTTTTGCCGCTTTGCTTTTCCGCATGTATACCCACTATGCCGAAAGTAAGGGCTGGACTACAAATATAATAGATTCAAGCCCTACTGAAATAGGCGGGTTTAAGGAGATAGTTTTTGAAATAGAAGGTAGGGGTGCATACAGCCGTTTAAAATTCGAAAGTGGTGTTCACCGTGTGCAGCGTGTCCCCACAACCGAATCAAGCGGAAGGATACATACTTCCACAGCGACGGTTGCGGTCCTTCCTGAAGCAGAGGATATCGGGGATATCGAAATCAATCCTAATGATATTGAAATTGATACCTACAGAGCGTCAGGAGCGGGGGGCCAGCACGTCAACAAGACCTCTTCGGCCATTCGTATCACCCACATTCCTTCAGGTATTGTTGTGACCTGTCAGGACCAGCGCTCACAGCATAAAAACAAAGAAAAAGCGATGAGAGTTCTTAAAGCTAAGCTTTATGACATTGAGAGAACGAAACATGAATCCGAGTTGGCTGAAAACCGTAAGAGCCAGGTGGGAACCGGAGACAGAAGCGAGAGAATACGAACCTATAATTTCCCTCAAAGGAGAGTTACCGACCACCGTATAGGATTTACTCTGTATCAGATAGATCAATTCATCAACGGAGATATGGATGAATTGATTGATGCGCTGATTACCACAGATCAGGCAGGTAAGCTTAGCAGCGGAGAAGAGGAATAAACAGTATTTGGGGGGTTAAGATGAAGTATGACGTTTTAGCGGCAATAGGTCTGTCATTGTTTGCAGGTCTTTCAACAGGGATAGGTGGATTATTTTTATTAGTTTTCAAAAAAATAAACACTAAAATACTCTCTGTTGCTTTGGGTTTTTCTGCGGGAGTAATGATCTATGTTTCTTTTGTGGAGATCCTTCCTGAAGCTTCGAAATATCTGGGACAGGCTTATGGCGTAAAAAAGGGTGACTGGATAACCTTTATAGCCTTTTTTGCAGGAATATTTTTAATTGCCATAATTGATAAACTGGTTCCAGAAAAAGATAATCCTCATGAGCCTCAAAATGTGGATCAATTGGATGTATGCGGCTTTGGGCAGAATTCGCAGAAACTCATAAAGACGGGTAAGCTGGCCGCTCTGGCAATAACGATACACAATTTTCCTGAAGGCCTTGCTACTTTTGTTTCCGGTATGAATGAGCTCTCTTTGGGGATAGCCATAGCAGTAGCTGTTGCCATCCATAATATCCCAGAAGGGATTTCAGTTGCATTACCTATTTATTGTGCCACCGGAAATAAAAAGAAGGCGTTTTTGATGTCACTTGTTTCAGGACTTGCCGAGCCTGCCGGAGCGATCATAGCCTTTCTGTTTCTTTCCCCGTTTTTGAACGATATTGTATTCGGTATAATATATGCATCTATAGCCGGTATTATGGTTTTTATATCACTTGACGAGCTTTTGCCTTCCGCAAGGGAATATGGAGAACATCACTTAGCTATTTTCGGCTTAATTTGCGGAATGATCGTCATGGGGTTAAGCCTGCTTTTACTTGGTTAGAGGTTAGAGGTTAGAGATTGGAAGTTGGAAGTTGGAAGTTAGAGGTTGGAGGTTGGAAGTAAGAGTGCGCATCCGCCTCTTATATGTCATTATGAACGAAGCGAAGGATCTTTGAAGGGCGACTGGCGGCCGCCCTCTTAAGTTCATCTTATAACTTAAATTTCAGCTTGTCACCAAATACAAAATAAGGGATTATAAATACCTGAATTCCTTCGGAGTAAGGGGCTATTGTGTATAAGGGATAAAATATTGCCAATCCCTCACCTGTTAAGTAATAATTTATCGGATCGAAATATTTTTTAATATTATCATCAAGGTTATCAAAATAATGTGCCATGCCTGTTATTTGTCTGCGTCTTGCTTCGGATTCTATATATTTTATTATAACAGGTGTGTAATCGTAATCTTTCACAAATAATGAACCCAATGTAATAATTGTGCCTCTTTCCGTGGATACTCCCCTGGGGGTTTCCATTAACCAGGTGTTTCCCTTTCTGATTGTATTACCGTGGGCGCCTCCCGTGAACTCATAAATATCATAGAAAAGGCTTATCATAGGTTTTCGGCAGTAAGTGGACTCAAAAGTCTCAACAAGTTCAAAGTTATTAAAGGGAAATCCTTGGGACTTCGATACGTTATAATGTTTTAATGCTGCCTGATATAGCCTTGTTGAGGCATATCGGTAATTCCTGTGTGCCTTTTGCCTGTAATGAGAATTAAAACGCATCGCATTTCCATTATAGCCATGAGCCAGAAACGGGTAATTAATTTTTACATCGACCAATAATACCTTATTATGGAACAACCGGTCTTTAATTGTCTGAGTTTTAATAAAATCGCACTTCATTCATACCACCTCACACCATTTTATTGATGAAAGGGGGATTTTGTGCCCGTCCGGCTTATTTTTTATTTTCTCCGAGAGGTTTATCAATAAGATTTGAATTGTAGAATCTTGCGTCACCGGTAATCTCCTCGCCTGCCCATGGAGGCAGTTTAAAGGGTTGATTTTCAGATTCCAGCTCTATTTCAGCAATAACGAGACCTTCATTCTTTCCCAAAAACTCATCTACTTCCCATAGCATACCATCATAGATTACATTATATCTGATCTTTTCTATAAAACCGCCTTTACAAAGGGCGAACAGAGACAAAGCATCATCATATGGAATCGGATATTCAAATTCATAGCGGGTCGCTCCGCAAGTTGGCCCCTTTATGGTCAGCCAGGCTTTGTTGTCTGCAGTTCTCACACGGATTGTACAATCGGGAGACCTGCTTAAATAGCCTTGCTTATAAAATACCCCGCTTATACCTTTTTTGTATTCGTTATTTTTGACCA
>JAAYNO010000197.1 GCA_012520855.1 Clostridiaceae bacterium
GGGTATATTTGTCGCGCTGGCCGGTGGGTTCATTCTCTTATGGCTCTATGGTGAACCCTGGTTTATGAATTTTGATATTGGCGGAATGAATATGCGCGACATGTTCAACATGCAACCTATTAATCTGAGCATTGCCGTGTGGGTTGGATTTATAGCGCTCTTCGGTATTGCTACAGACGATGGGGTGCTGATGGGAACCTATATTCATGACGCCTTTCTGGAGAAAGATCCACAGACAAGGGAAGAAGTGAGGGAAACGGTTGTTTATGCCGGTAAAAAAAGAGTACGACCTGCAGTAATGACCACAGCTACTACTTTGATCGCACTTCTTCCGGTGCTCACTTCCACCGGCAAGGGTTCAGAGATCATGGTACCCATGTCAATCCCTACTTTTGGCGGAATGGTCATTCAAATGATGACCATGTTCATCGTGCCCATCCTGCAGTGTTGGTGGAGAGAAGGTGTTATCCGAAAAAAAGAGAAACAACAAGCTAAAATTGCAGATTATGAAAATATATAATATCAAACTATTATTCTTTCTATTATTGGGAACTATTATTACCCTCCCGGTAAAGGGTCAGCCGGCAGATTCGCTCGCCCGTTACCTTGAAATAGCTGCAGAGAACAACCCGGGATTGAATGCAGACTTCCTGACATATAAGGCTGCTCTTGAAAAAGTGCCTCAGGCCGGTGCCTGGCCAGATCCTCAGTTGGATATGGGCTTTTTCTTAAAGCCTATGGATATAGTAGGCGGACGTCAGATAGCCGATTTCACTCTTATGCAAATGTTTCCTTGGTTTGGCACCAAAAAGGCAGCACAGAGTGAAGCAACACATATGGCCAAAATGGCATATGAACAATTCAGAGAAACAAGGGATAACCTTTTTCTGGAAGTTTATACCCAGTGGTATATACTTTCTACACAGGTAGAGCAGCTAAACAATAATCGTGAGAATCTCCAACTGCTGAAACAACTTGAGGAGCTTGCTCTTCGCAAAGTTTCCTCATCTTTTGGTGGGTCCTCATCAAGTTATTCAGTACCATCCCCTACTCCTATGACAAAAAACAGCAGTACATCTTTATCAGGCGGCGGGATGGCAGGAATGGGTTCTATGGGTGGTTCTGCAACATCCGGCAGCAATACTTCCTATTCTTCTTCAATGTCAGGAATGAGCAGCTCGGGAGGAAGCATGTCTTCAGGTATGAATGATGCTTCCCCCGGCATGTCGGACGTACTCCGGATACAACTGGAAATGATTGAAATAGAAAACAACATTGAGAGTCTCATGTCCGATATCGCAGCTGAAAAAGCAAAATTCAATGCTTTGCTTAATCGCCCTGTAGATAGTGAAGTTATAGTTCCCGATTCAATAGTAAAAGTCCCTTTTATTTTCGATGAAGGTGTTTCTATAAGTGAAATCGAGAGCCAAAACCCAATGTTAGGCATGTTTGAGCAGGAAGAACTGGCATTCAATGCAAAAAGAGAGATGGACAAGAAAATGAGCTATCCCATGTTAGGTATAGGACTGCAATATATGCTAATAGGCGAAAGCAAGACATCAACTATGAATCAAGGTATGACTCCCGAAATGAACGGCATGGATATGGTAATGCCCATGTTTTCTATATCGCTCCCTATTTATCGGAATAAATACAAAGCACAACAAAAAGAGAGTCGATTTATGTCGCAATCGGCCCAGGAAAAGTATAATAACACGCTTAATTTACTTAGGTCAGATCTGTTTAAACTGAAACAGCAACTCGACAATGCAGAACGGAAGATTGCACTCTACCAAAAGCAGGAACAACTGGCTCGTGTTACATATCAGTTGGTTGTTCAGGAGTTTGTAACTGCAAAAAGTGATCTTACCAACGTGATTCAGATGCAGCGTCAGTTACTGGATTATCAATTACGACAGGCAGAAGCTATCGCTGAATACAATACAAAGGTGGCCTCTATTCAAAAATTACGTTCTTTCAATTCATTAAATCAATAATACATTCAACAATATGAATAAAAATAAAATAAAAGAGATAAGTAAACATCCATATTTCAGATATGGATTGGTATTACTTGCCGGTTTGCTACTCGGCTGGTTAATTTTTTCGGGAAACGACCGTAATCAGTCATCGCATCAAATAGAAACTGTTGAAGAAGCGCATGATCACAGTGATGATCCAACAATATGGACCTGCTCTATGCATCCACAGATAAGAATGGAAGAACCGGGAGATTGCCCTATTTGCGGTATGGATCTGATTCCTCTGCAAACTTCGGGGTCAGGTGACGCAACTGTAGACCCGGATGCTATACAACTATCTGTTGAAGCTGCTGCACTTGCCAATGTACAAACAACTGTTGTAAGCAGACAGAATCCGATAAAGGAAGTACAATTTTATGGCACAATTCAGGTAGATGAGCGTCTCTCACAATCACAGACTTCTCACGTGAGTGGTCGCATTGAAAAATTGTTTGTCACTTTCACCGGTGAGAGTGTAAAACGTGGACAACCACTTGCCACAATCTACTCACCTGAACTTTTAAACGCACAACAGGAGCTTATTGAAGCAACAAAAATGAAAGATATTCAGCCGGCTATACTTGAAGCAGTAAGAGATAAACTTCGTTTGTGGAAATTAACGGATGAACAGATCGCGCAATTAGAAAATTCAGGAGAAGTTTCGCCATTTATTGATGTTGCAGCAACCACAAGTGGTATAGTAATTTCGAAAAATGTAAACCAAGGGGATTATGTTAATACAGGCACTGTATTGTTCGCAATTGCCGATTTATCAAAAGTGTGGGCAATATTCGACGCATACGAATCCGATCTTCCATTCTTAAAGATAGGCGACCAAGTGGAATACACTCTACAGTCGTTACCGGGAAAAACATTTACAGGAAGGATATCATTTATAAATCCTATCCTCGATTCGTCCACACGTACAGCAAAAGTTCGTGTTGAGACAACGAATCCCGGAATGGAACTAAAACCGGAAATGTATGCTAACGCTATTATAAAATCACCCCTTAAACAATACAACAATGAGGTTGTTATTCCAAAGTCGGCTATTCTATGGACAGGAAAGCGTTCCATTCTATATGTTAAACAGCCTGACACTGATACGCCGGCATTTCTGTTACGTGAAATTGAACTGGGTCCTTCATTAGGTGATTCATACGTAGTATTGAGCGGATTAAATGAAGGAGATGAAGTTGTTACTAATGGTGCTTTCACAATAGATGCCAGTGCTCAGCTTGCCGGAAAGCGCAGCATGA
>JAAYNO010000029.1 GCA_012520855.1 Clostridiaceae bacterium
ATCAACTATCAGTATACTTGCCATATGTCCAATCCTCTCCCTGTAAAAATTCAGTATATTTAAACTATACCACTTTGATTCAATTAATATCAATTATAATTGATATTCGGACAAAATAAAAGTCTTTTCAACATTAAAGTCTTTTTGATGGATGAATTATGTCTGTTATTCTTACGCCAAAGCTTTCGTCAATCACCACGACCTCACCTTTGGCAATTGATTTGCCATTGACAAGTATATCAACAGGCTCGCCGGCAAGCTTGTCCAGCTCAATGATCGAACCTTGTCCGAATTCAAGAATTTCTCGGATTTTCTTTGACGTCCTGCCAAGCTCAACTGTTATTTGTAAAGGTACATCCATTAAAAGCCCAATATTCTTCCTGTCAAACTCAATCATGCCTTCGTCAAAAGATTGGAATTGTAAAGGCTGGACATTAACAGGGTTCTGATTGATGTTAGGCGACATCTGATACTGCGGCATGGCAGGATACCCATAAGGTCCATAGGGCTCCTGCATCGTTGGTGCCTGCTGGGGTGGGATCTGCTGCGGCATTTGATGCGTTTGCTGGGGTGGTTCGGCAGAAGTCTTAGCAGTATGCGCGGGACTGTGCACCGGTGGCGGAGTTGCCAAAGGCTCCTTCGGTTGGTTATGTTCAAGTAGATTCCGTACCATTTCCTTTGCAAATGAAATAGGTAAGATCTGCATTATTTCACTGTCTATCAAATCTCCTACCTTAAGAGAAAAGAGGATAATAACGATATTTGAATTCTTATCGATACGAATATTTTCCACGTCGTTGCCAGAGCTTACTAACGAAGGCTCCGGCGGTGAAATATCTACGCGTTTTTCAAACATGGATGACAGGGAAGTTGATGATGACCCCACCATTTGGTTCATTGCTTCACTGATGGCACTCAGGTGGAGTTCATTAAGCTCTCCTTGAATATTCCCAAAACCATCCCCGCCCATCATCAGATCGGTGATTATTTTAGTGTCCTCTTCCTTTATTATTAAAAGGTTATATCCTTTTAATCCTTCAGTATACTGAACCTTCACCGCGATATATGGCTTTGCAAACATCTTTAAGACTTCATCCCATGTGGTTTCTTCTACTCTGGGCGTCGTTATGCTGACCTTCTGCCCCAACAGTGCGTATAATGTGGTTGCGGAGGTTCCCATGCAAATATTTCCGATTTCTCCCAATGCATCTTTTTCTTCAGAATTCAATAGCTCAATCTTAGGAGCTTTCTCCTCGGTACTTTCCGATGCCTGGGGTTCCTCTTCAAGACCTGAACCACTTAAAAGGGCATCTATTTCAGCCTGAGATAACATATCTCCCATCCTAGTACTCCTCCTCCCGGATCACATCGGTTATCTTAACAGCAGCCTTCTTATTCCGTGCTCCTGGTTTACCTAAGAATTTAACCATGTTTCCAACTATTATTTCAATCTTTCCATTTACATCGGTATCCAAGGACAATACATCGCCCTGCTGCAGCATTAAAAAATCATTCACCGTAATGGTGGCCCTTCCTAATACTGCTGATATCGGAATCTTGCTTTCTTCTACCTTCGTTTCAATAGCCTTGCGGCTTTCTTCGGTCGAGCCGTGCTCTATCAATGAAAACCATAACTTTGTTGATAGTTTGTTCATCACCGGTTCAACAGTCATGTGAGGTATGCATATATTCAACAAACCTTCCACTTCACCAATTTTTGCCGTGAAGGTCACAAGCACGACCATTTCGTTTGGCGACATAAGCTGTGCGAACTGAGCATTTGTTTCTATTCTGTCCAGGGATGGACGAATCGTCGTAACATTCTCCCATGGATCTTGCATCAGACCCAGCATCTGTGATATCAGCCGCATCAATATCGCCAGCTCAATTTCTGTAAAGCCACGCATTTTATCCATTGTAAAGCCTCTTCCGCCTAATATCCTGTCTATAAGCGAATATGCTATTGACGGGTTTATTTCCATGATTATGGATCCTGGCAGAGGGCTGAAATTTATTATTCCGAGTACCGCCGGATTGGCGATCGAATTCGTAAATTCTGAATACTGCAACGCTTGTACAGTCTGAACATCCACCTGCACCAAAGTTCTCAAATAACCCGAAAGAAAATTAGTCAAAAGTCTGGCATAGTTTTCGTTGATTATCTGTATAGTACGGATATGATCCTTGGCAAATTTGCTCGGCCGGCGGAAATCATGATTGCGTATCTTTTTTTCGGATGATTCCTTATTGAACTCCTTGACATCGAGTTCGCCAGTATTAAGCTGCTGCAGCAACCTGTCTATTTCATTTTGGGAAAGTATGTCGCCCACATGATTCCCCCCTTTGTTACTGCTTCATCCACTTCACGATCACAACATCGATAATTATCAATTCTTCTGAATCCTTGCTTACTATTTCGTTAAAAGCATCTTTTAATGCCTTTCTGGCTTCCTCCATGGCATTATTCTCGCTTAGTTCTTCAAAGCTCTTACTCAAAAAATATTTAATAGTAGCTTGTTTAAGCAGACTATCGTTTTTTTCCAGCAATTCCTTCCTTTTCTCAAGCTTTCTGTTTTTTTTGCCTCCATCATATATAATTGAGACTGATGTCATAAGAAAGCTGTTAGGATGATCTTCCGAAGCCTTAATATTGAATATCCCTTCTCCCGATTCTTCAGAATACAATTTATACTCAGCTTGCTCATCCTGAGGTACGGCACGTTCAACCTTTTCGATTTCTTCACCTTCTTCAGGCTTTGCTTTAGCGCCGTTAAACGCGGTAAATATGAATATGACCATGACCGCCAGTGCCAACGTAAGAACGGCGATAATGGAAAGCAATATGGTGTATAATGTCTTTCCCTGCAAAGTATTACACTCCTTTAACGATAGACTCTATGTCATTTATCGTCATTTATTGAGGATGTATTAAATGTTCTGTTAAGAATAAAAGTTTTCTGCTTATATTCTATTACCCTGTTTACTATATCTTCAATCTTTTCAGCCACAATGTATTTCTTACCGTTTGTAAGTGTTATGACCGTATCGGGTGTGGCTTCAACGGTTTCTATCCAGTCGGCATTGATAATCAACTGGGTATTGTTGATACGTGTTACTTTGATCATGGATATGGCCTCCTTAAAAAAAGTAAGTGGGACAGTCTTCCTGCTCATAATAGAAAGTCAAAAGACTGCCCCACGATCTATTATCGTTTAATATTGGAAAGTTCTTGGAGTATTTCGTCCGAGGTGGTCATAACTCTGCTGTTGGCCTGGAAGCCTCTTTGGGTGATGATCATTTCGGTAAACTGCTTTGCAAGATCCACATTTGACATCTCCAGAGTACCCGGGATCAGAACCCCTGCCCCGTCTTTACCGGGCTGTGCGGCTATTTTGAAATCACCGGAGTTGGTAGTCTGAGCAAACTGGTTCGATCCGACTTTCTGGAGACCTGCGGGATTCTCGAAGGTTGCCAGCGCTATCTGGCCAAGGGGCTGCTGTCTGCCGTTGTCGTAAACTCCTGTGATCACCCCGTCACCGCCTATGCTGAATGTAACCAGTGTTCCGGGAGGATAACCATCAACACGGGTAGTCTTGACCGAAGAATCGTCGGCATACATGGAAAGCTGCTCCATATTCAGTTCAAATTCAAAGGAACTGGCTCCTGTTTCAAGATGCGGCTGTATTATTATAGTAGGCTTATAATTGAAATTAGCCGTATCACTCGTAATAAGTTTTCCTGTGGAGTCGAATTTGATAAAGCCGCTTGCTCCCTCTGCCGTCGAATTGGTTCCTCCGTCCACTACATAGTACCATGACGTTTCAATAGGAGTGGTGTCACCCGAGCTGGTCGGTCCCTGGGTAAAGTTTTTCCATAGCTTGAGATTAAGCTTGTACTCATTGCCCAGTTCATCGTATACATTTATCGGAACTGTATAATGAGGAGCTATGTTATCAGTATCAGGTCCTTCGTCTGGTATGCCGTCACCGTTATCATCAAAAGCAAGGTTTTGCATCCAGCCGCCTGCGGGAGGAGTACCAGTATTTGTCGGAGCAGATGATGTTCCTCCAATCGGTTTTTCAGTGGCATCCAGATTCCCGCTTAGAACAGCTTCGGTAGTTACTCTTGCCGCAATGATCCGCTTGTTGCCTTTATAAACGTCTTCATACAGATTAATTGCCATTAATGGCTCCTGAGTATCAAACTCGTAGCCGTTATCCCCGTAAACATAATCCATCCAGCCATAAACATTCTGTCCTGTTGCCGTAACCAGGTTACCCTGCTTGTCGATTGTAAAATTGCCTGCTCTGGTAAAGTTATAGGCTCCTTCGTTACCCTGTCTTACAATGAAAAATCCTTCACCCTCTATAGACAGGTCTGTTGGGCTTTCTGTTCTTTGTACGCTTCCGCGTCCCATTTGAATATCTATTGCATCAACATTCATACCAAGACCTATCTGCATGGGGTTCGTACCTCCGCGGCCCGACAATGCATCTGGCGAGCTTGCTGATGACAGGGTCTGTGAGAAAATTTCCTGAAATGTAGCACGGCTTGCTTTGAAACCGACCGTATTAACGTTGGCAATATTGTTACCAATAACGTCCATACGGGTTTGATGAGCCTTCAAGCCTGAAACGCTTGAAAACATAGACATCATCATAATAAATCAACCTCCTGAAAGTCTTACGTTCCTTCTGTCATTCGGGAACGTTCAGCCTCCCATTGGGTCCGGCTGAAATTCGACTGGGTTTATTTTGTTTAATATTCTGTTTATTCTGTTTGTTTGCGAGCTGTCAGGCAAATACCGCACCATCAATATTTGTAAAAACATTTTCCTTGAGCTCATTTTGGTTGACTGCGGTTATTACTGTTCTCGCGTTGACATTCACCACAAATGCCACACCATCCATCACGACCAGGGTATCCCTGACTCCTTTTTCCGAAGCTTTATCAACTGCGTTTTTCAGCCGCTCTACCCGATTTTCATCCAGATTGATGTTACGGGCTTCCAAACGCATCATCGCATGCTTCGACATTTTTACGTCCCTGGCTTCCTGAAGCTTCTGATTCAGTATCGAGGAAAAATCATCCCCCGTATTCCGAATCTCTTTTCCGGGTATCGGTTTTCTGGTTTCGACAATCTGATGAATGCTTTGGATGGGACGATTATAAATATTCATAATAAACCTCCATTCAACACTTTAAGCTTTACAGCCAGAAACTTTTTTCAGGCTGTCCTTCTCATCAGACTGTTCCTGCATCATCCGATTCCTCAGGATTTGCTTCTTCCGGATCTTCAATAGTCTCGTTCCCGGTCTGGTTCAATTTCTGCAGTTCCTTGAGTATGGCATTCAAAAGCATCTGTTCGGTAGATAAAAGATCTATTCCTCGCATTGAGTAAATGCTGCCGGCCGGAACCTTAACATTGTCAAGCAATAGTCTAAGCTCACCATCCGGACCTTCATACCCGGCTCTGAGAATACCAATGACGGAGTATTTTTCTCCTGTAAGCTCATCTTTGAACCTAACGGGTATTTCATGACCAATCATTCCTTCGATAAACTCCTCTTCACTTTCAAAGGCACCGATATCCAGATTGTATGGCTTGATCTCAACCTCATCCAGCATTGCATATACCCCGCCGGTTTCTTTTATGACCGACGAGATTATTCCTTCAATGGTGCTTCCTTTTCCGGAAGAATCAATAAGTCTGGCCTTTGCAAGCAATCCGATTATAGCGCTGAAGTCAGTTACATCTTCGCCTGAGCCTATTTTTTCGTCGGAAACATATGTGATCTTGTCAATAGGAACATCATCATCACCTACGACAACATGAACCTGTCCGTTCAATACACGAACTGATTCCACCTTGCCGCTGACAAATTTTATGTCTCCTGATTCGTCCGTTATCTCTCCCGAAACATATTTCCCCATCATGGCAAAACCGGCTGTATACGAGAAAGAGCGATTTAAATTCTGCATCTGCTCAAGTGCGCTGAACTGAGCCATCTGAGCAATAAAATCAGTGTCGGAGGCCGGGTTCAAGGGATCCTGGTTCTGGACCTGGGTTATCAAAAGCTTTAAAAAATCATCTTTCCCAAGCTCCCCGGTATTACGGGTCGAGGCTGAAGATTTTGACTGTTCTTCGATGATCTGCTCTATTGTTTTCTGTGTAGTACTCACACCCGTTGTGCTTTCCATATTCATCACTTCCTTTCTCTGGATAATCATTCCGGGTTCTTAAGCAGTTAAGTTGATTTTAGAGCTTTGGGCGTAATATTCCCTCTCGATTTTTGCCCTTAGGTCCGGTATATCGCTTATAGCAGATTTCATTTCGTTTCTGCTGGCTGTACCTGCTATGTTCTTGCCTCCAGGACCTGACTCTTCTTTTGTCCGGTTTTCTCCGTGATCGTTCCCTACAGAAACACTGAGGCTTTGAACTGAAAAACCGTTCTTTTCGAGAGCGTCTTTCAGTAATTGCATATTGCTCTCCAGAATTCCCTTGACCTGCTCATTTTCTGCCGTAATTCTTGCCAGGATCTCGCCCCGTTCATGGATTATCTTCAGAGAAAGTTTGCCCAGGCTATCCGGTTTCAGCTGCATCTCCATCTCTTGCTTGTTTTCTCCGGCCATCAGTTTGACCTTCATCATAACCTGATTGGTGATGGTTTGCTCAAGAGGCCTTCCAGACAGGATAATGGGTGTTTTCCCGATATGTGGAGATCCCTTCACCGTCTCGGCTGCAGTCTGATTATTGGGAATAACGAATTTTTCAAAGTCTTCTCCATTGTCTTTATTGATCACCGGGCTGTCAGGACTTTGCTCTGATACTTCTGCTTTTGCTTTGCTATCCCTTGAGTCTGTTTGTGATTTTGACTCATTCTCATCAATCCCGTCCTTCACCGGCTCCTGGTGAGGACCTTTAAGCACTGTTGACTCAATGGTGTGTTCTTCGGGATCCTTAGGAAGAGTTTCTCTAAGCTTTGATACTTGTTCTTTGAGCTTTTGAATCAGTTGTCCGCATTTGGCCTTAAGGTCTTTGATAATTTCGGCATGTGCTGGTTCTTTTGCCTTTTCAACTTCTGCTGTTAAGTCTAAAACGATCTCTTTTTCCTCATTGCCGCTAAGCCTTTCAATGAGACTGCGGATTTTTTCAACCAATTCATTGACTTCAGGGCTATTAATACCCTCGTTCAGTTCATTTGCTAATTTCTTAAGCTTTTCGATATTGCCTTCTACAAGAGCCATCAAAAGTTCCATAGGTGAAACTGACTGGGATTCCGGGGAAATGGCCGCTTCTGGTTCGGTGCCCGTAAAGTCTCGGTCAGTTGGAGTATCGATCGTCTCCAGTCTTGCCATAAGCTCTTCCAGAAGTAGAATCATTGCTTCAAGAGTGTTTATTTCTTCTTCTAATTCCTTTTTTGATTTGTCCTCTTTAGCAGCAGTTCTTTCAACTTCCCCTGAAACTTTGATCTCTTCGTTTTCCACAGCCTTCGAACCAGAAGTTTTTGCTTCAGCATCATTCTTAGTGTTTTGAATCTCCCTGGTTTCATCCTTGATCGTGCTGGCTCTCGTCTTCACAGGTTCGTTCCTTTGGGCGGATACTGTTCTGTTGTTTCTTGCTGCGATCCTTTCACTTAACATGTTCATAAAAGTATCATCGTTTAAAGGGATCCCATGGGTTGTGTTCTTCTGTAATGCGCCCATAAACATGGGGACTGAAAATTCAGCGCTTATCACGCTATTTTGCATCTATCTTTCACCTCCTTCCACATATATGGATATATCGCTATTACGGCACTTTGCCGTAAATCACGCAAAATCAGTTTGCAGATTGTCAAAGATCAGCTTTCCGTGCAGCGAGCATACTTACTATCTCAGCAGCTACTTTGGCATCCATGCTTTCAAGTATCTGTGCAAATGCGTCGGCTTTCAGCCCTTCGATAATATCCAATGCCGCTTCACTGTCACTGTTGAATAATTCTGTCAAAACCCCTGCGGCTCTCCTCGGCTCCATTCCAGCGAAGGGTTTGGCCAGTTTGACCATCTCATCATCTATTACAGTTTTTTCGATTATTTCTTTATAAATTGCTGCTGCTGTTGCTTTATCCACCTTCTCGAAATACTGTCTGAACCCTTCCTTATCACCGGTGGCGACTATTTCAGAGAAAGCTTCCTTATCGGCCTGTAAAGCTTCCTGTTCCATTTTTATGGATTCAAGGACTGCCTGATTTTCTTTCAGCTTTGCTTCAGCATCTTCTGCCGACAGGTTTTCCTGCTCCATTCTCGCAATTTCTTGATTGGCAATTTCCAAACTCTCGTTAAGACTCCTTACTTTAGCACGATACTCTTCATATTTTTTTAAAAGCTCTTTTGGGGTAAGATATTTCGGATCATCGGGATCATGAGCTTCAGGCTCTTTCGGAAGAGCTATCTTCAGTATGGGATGATTTTTTACCCAGGGTCTGACAGTATCTGCAAAACCGTTAATATTGTTTTTTGCAAAAAAATAAAAAACCCCGAAGGAGACCACAGCGACAACCAATAATGCTATTAATACCACAAGGATAGAATGAAGTAAGCCTGCCGGCTTTTCTGGCTGGTCGCTTTTTACAGGTTCCGGGGTGTTTTCCGCTTGTCTTTGCTTTTCTGCCATGAATAATCTCCTTAACCGGTTTTATCCACTTTAGCAGCTTCTTCATAACGACATCACCCGTCACCGAAATCAAAGATTTCGAACGGGGTCCCGAGCCGTTGAAACCCGTGGCGGAGGATATAGCCACGCCTGAGATATTAATCCTACCTGCCCTCTAACAGCTCAGGAATTTTCTTGCTCTCGTTATAACTCACAAGCTCGTCTACACGCTGCTGTTCCTTTTTCTCTTCTGTTTTCAGATATTCCTGGTATTCCTTTTCCTTAAGGTTTTCCAGAACTTTTCTTTCTTTCATGATCTCCACGAGCTTTTCTCTAATTTTATCGACATTTTCCTGCTGCCTCTTAACATTCACCTCCTGCCTTTCCCTTTCAGTTTGCAGATATTCAAGGAATACCTTCAATTCTTTTATTTTTTCAGGTTGAATGATTCCCTGACATGCTTTTCTGAAGTCACTCATAGTAAGGTCAATATTGTGCTCTATGGCACGGAGCTTTGCCTTTTCTTCCTCCAGCTTCATCACGGCTATTCCCAACTCATTTTTCGCGTTTTTTTCAAGCTGTTTTTTTAATCTTAAGAGAGTCTGCAAACGAAATTTAAAGACTGCCAATCTAACCTCCATCCAGATGCTTTGCATCTATAAAATCAAAATTATAGAGGATCTTTAAGCGCCGTTTTCTACAGATTTTTTCAGAAGCTCGACAGTCTCACCGTATGTAAAACGATCAGTAGTATCCTGAATCAGGAATCCATTGATCCCTTTGATTAGTTTGATAGACAGATCAATATCCGGATTGCTTCCCCTGACATATGCCCCTACATTTATAAGATCCTCTGCATCCCTGTATATTGCCAGATTGCGTCGAAGCTCATTGGCTCTCGCTTTATGATCATCATCAACAATATCCGTCATAAGTCGGCTTATGGAAGCCAATACATCGATCGCCGGATAATGGTTGCGATGTGCCAACTGCCTTGAAAGGACTATGTGCCCGTCTAAAATACCTCTTGCCGTGTCGGTTATGGGTTCGTTCATGTCATCCCCGTCGACCAGCACCGAATAAAGCCCGGTAATAGATCCTTTTGATGATGTGCCTGACCGTTCCAGCAGTTTCGGCATAGCCGCGTATACTGACGGGGTATATCCTCTGGTTACAGGCGGCTCACCAACTGCAAGTCCTATCTCCCTCTGGGCCATGGAAAAACGGGTCAGTGAATCCATAAGAAGTAATACATCCTTGCCGCTGTCCCTGAAATATTCGGCAATCGCAGTGGCAACCAAAGCACCTTTCAGACGGATAAGAGCGGGCTGATCCGAGGTTGCTATAACAACAACGGAACGTTTTAAGCCTTCCTCGCCTAAATCCCTTTCTAAAAAATCCCTGACCTCACGTCCGCGCTCTCCTATTAATGCGATTACATTGATATCGGCCTTGGTATTCCTGGCGATCATACCTAGCAGAGTGGACTTGCCCACCCCGCTTCCTGCAAATATTCCCATACGCTGGCCTTTGCCCACAGTCAAAAGACCATCTATGCATTTTACCCCTAACGGTAAAACCTGGTTTATCCTTGGACGGGTCATAGGATTAGGAGGCATACTGTTTACAGGATAGTACTTTTCTATGTCCAGCGGTCCTTTTCCGTCCATCGGGTTCCCCAATCCATCCAGAACCCTGCCCAGAAGGCTTTGCCCCACTCCCACCTCAAGATCTCTATTGGCAGCAATAACAAGGCTTCCCGGGGCGATGCCCGACATATTTCCTATCGGCATAAGTAAAACATGCTTTTCTCTGAATCCCACCACTTCAGCCAGTACGGTCCTGTCATTATGGGAGATGATATGACATAAGGCCCCGATATGTGTTTCGGGACCCTCAGACTCAATAGTAAGACCTACGACTTTTGATACCTTTCCCGAATATTGAACGAAGCTTTGTGAATCCAATAGTTTTTTATATTTATCCAGTGATATGAGATTATTCATTATACAGTTCATCACCCAACAATTTAAAAAATGCTTTCCTGATATTTTCCATGCGGACATCAACACTGCCGTCTACCGATCCAAATCCGTTATCAATTATACAGGAGCCTTTTTCCAGCGCTCCGTCTTTTTTTATTTCCAGTTCATTAAGACCTATTACCGACGAAAGAAGCTTTTCTTCATTCCTGACTACAACCTCATAATCATCAGGTGATACTTTAAGTATGACTTTTTCTCTGTTGCTGCAAGATTTTATAGTCTCTCTCACAACACCTAGGATCGACTCCTGATTACCGCGGATTTCGTCACCCACGACCTTGGCTGCGATATTGATGACCAATTCCACTATATCCTGTTCAAGAGCGGCGATAGTTTCCTCATACTCTTGCTTGCAGCGTTCTTTAAACTCCACAGCCTCCGCGATTAAATCACTGTAATGCTGCTGGGCAAGCTCTTCTCCATACTTGTAGCCCTCTTCCTTTGCAATTTGCTTGATTTCGGAGACCTCTTTATTAACCTTTTCTATTGCCTCATTATACAGCTTTTCAACTTCCAGTTCGGCTTCTCTTTTTATTGATGCTGCTTCTTCTTTTGCCTTATATATTATGTCCTGACTTATTCTTAAGTCCTTTTCCGGGTCTTCCTTAGCTGCTGCAGCCTCTTCAAAAATATCCTCAACCACCGAGGGCTTAGGATCACTGAGTTTCATTTTGTATGGGTTTCCTATATTTACCTGATGGCGCTTATATACACCATAACCATAGGAATTATTCATCAACTGCCAGTCCCTCCGCTCCGTTTAACTCCTTTAGGTATGAATATTATTTTTCTGTCGTGATTCCTGATGATCCCTTTATTATTATTGCTATACAACTATTTCGTCGCCTCCGCCACGTGAAATAATGATCTCTCCTGCATCTTCCAGCTTTCTTATAACATTTGCTATCTTCTGTTGAGCTTCTTCTACATCCTTCAGGCGCACAGGCCCCATATACTCTATATCTTCCTTGATCATCTCTGCAAGACGCTTGGACATGTTGCTATAAATAAGGTTCTGAACCTCTTCTGTAGCTCCCTTTAACGCAAGAGCCAACTGACTGTTATCCACTTCATGCAGGAATCTCTGTACCGAACGGTTATCAAGCTGCAGGATATCTTCGAAAACAAACATCCTCTTTCTGATCTCTTCTGCAAGATCGGTATCCTCTATTTCAAGTGAATCCATGATAAATTTCTCTGTACCCCTGTCTACAGAATTCAAAACGTCAACAATAGCCTGGATGCCTCCAACAGCCGTAAAGTCTTCTGTAACAAGAGCCGATAGTTTTTTCTCCAGAACTCTTTCCACATCTTTGATTATTTCAGGTGAAGTTCTGTCCATGGTTGCTATTCTTTTGGTCACATCAGCCTGCTTATCCTGCGGCAAAGCAGATAATACCGCCGCTGCCTGATTAGGTTTTAAATACGATAGTATAAGTGCTATCGTCTGAGGATGTTCACTTTGTATAAAGTTAAGTACCTGCGCCGGATCTGCTTTCCGCACAAAGTCAAAAGGCCTTACCTGAAGGGATACAGTTAATTTATTGATGATTTCCATGGTTTTTTCTATTCCCATGGCTTTTTCAAGGATATCTTTGGCATATCCGATACCGCCTTCGGTGATATATTGCTGAGCAAGACAAATCTGATAGAATTCGCTCAGTACTTTATCTCTTTCATTCGGCGAAACGGTTCTGATGTTGGCTATTTCCAATGTGAGCTGTTCTATCTCTTCTTCTTTAAGATGCTTAAAAATCTGGGCTGATCTCTCTGGCCCAAGGGTAATAAGAAGCATGGCAGCCTTTTCTCTACCTGATAAATCTCTTAACGTATCACTTCTAAATGCCATGGCGATCTTGGTTCACCTCCGGGAAAAATTTCTGACACTAATCCCAATCTTCAGCAATCCAGTTTCTTAATAATTGTGCAACTGCATCCGGATTCTGCTGGACAAATTTTTCTATTTGCTTCTTAAGCTCCGATTGCTCCTGAAGGTTTATATCGGGAAGCTCTTCCTGAGGCTCACCATGGACTGCTCCTGCAGTACCTGCCGCCTCCAATGCCGCCGCTTCCATACCGCTCGGAACGGCTTTTTTCTTAGGCATAGCTGTAATCACCATTACAACCAGCAAAATAAGCATAAGCGCGTAAAATCCAAACTGTTCAAACAGCATGGAAACCGTATCCATAAGGGTAGTTTCCGGAACTGTTTCGGCAACAAGCTTCTGGATGCTGATAGTTATATTTTCCACAGGAATGCCTGTAGCTGCGGCTGCCGACTGTCTGACCACATTCAGATACTCCTGTGTAAGGCCATTATCAGTTTGAATTCGGTTGCCGTACCACAAAGAAATGGACATAGTGGATTGTTCGCTCATAAGCTTACCTACAGCCTTTTCAGACTGCTCATTGGTCTGGTTATAAAGGTTCTCCTGAACCTTATGACTTTTGTTATACTGTGAATTACCATCTTCATCGAACTGATAACTTGTGGTCCCCTGCGGATTTGTATCTGTTCCCGGGATATCCCCGGCACTGCCATTTGTCAGAGATTCCTCAAGAGTTTCCTCATTGAGTACTGCATCCTCGTCCTCAATTGGACGGGAATATTTTGTTGATGTGCTTTTTAATGTGTCAAAATCAAGAACCGCGTTTGCAGAAACGCTCATGGTATCAAAAAATTCGTTCTGGGCAACTCCGATCTTAAAGAAGTCATATACCTTGTTTTCCAGTTCAAGCTGTCTTTGGCGTCGCATTTCATCCTGGGTGCTGACTTTTATGAGATCAGTCTGTTCATAATCCCTCGAAAGCAGATTCAGATTATGGTCGACAATGGTTATTCTCCCAGCCGGGATCCCAAGAGATGCTGCAACCACTTTAGTGGCTGCATCTACCTGATTCGGAGTCAAAGCCTTTTTCGTTTTCAGCATAACATATGCGCTGCCCTGCTGGTTTTCAGCATCAGATAAAACCCAGTAGGTCTTTTCAGGCTTTGAATATTGAACAGTGGCATTTTCCACATTCTCGAATTTTTTCAGCTTGTAAACAAGATCGTTCGTCAGATAATTCTTCCAAAGATTCTCCTTATCTTTTTCGGTAGCGGTTAAAGACAGCTTCCCCCATGTGTCGGCAAAAGTGACCTCAGGGGATACCAAACCTTGAGTACTCAAATCAAACTCAACATCAAGTTTTCTTTTACTGTCAACGTAGATTTGATCTTCACCTTTTTTATATTTGATATTATTTTCGGTAAGATAATTGACTACAGGCTGCAGATTAATATCCTCGACGGAATCAAAAAGCGGTACATATTCAACTCTCAATGTAAGTGCCAGAGTTAAAACAACAGCCGCCACCAATACTCCCGCCATAATAAAGATTCGTACTTTCTGACCTTTTTCAAGATCATTCCAAAAACTTTTTACCTTTTCAAAAAGCTTTTTTATTCCTTCCGGCATAATAACCTCCACGCCAACCTTTGCTTCAAAAAGCAAATAACGTACCGCGGGTGTGTGTAATCGAAATATAAAAGTAATCCGGGTCTTTTATGCCACACCCTCCGATAAAGGCTTATCCAAAGTATTTTTATACGTTATCTTAAGTATATTAGTCTTCATATCTGCATTCTCATGATTTCCTGATAGGCTTCCAGGACCTTGTTTCGTACTTCCATAATAAATTGCAGTGATATGGAAGCTTTCTCGCTGGCAATCAAAACCGAATGGATATTATCGGTCCTGCCGGCTATAAAGTCCTCGGTCATTCTGGCTGATTCCTGTTCAAGTGTGTTGACATTATTAAGAGCGTCCATCAGAAGATCTTTAAAATTGACACTGTCATTTGTTTTGCCTGCTGTCTTTACAGATGCGGCAGCAATGTCGTTGATTGAATTAACACCTTGTATAGCCATTTAAAGCCTCCTTATCCTTTGTAAAGCAGTTTATCTTCCTATCTCAAGAGCTTTCGAAGCCATTGACTTTGATGCATTGAGAGCCGTTATATTTGCCTCATAGGCACGGGTAGCGGATATCATATTGACCATTTCAGTGACTATTTCAACATTTGGCATTCTTACTATTCCGTTCTCATCAGCATCGGGATGACTGGGGTCATAGACCTCTTTAAAAGGAGTCGGATCTTCAACTATCCCGGTAACCCTCACCCCGCCGCCTGCCAAATAACGGTTACGGCTTTGTTCCGAAAGATATCTGGAAAAAGGGATATCTGCTTCTTTTTCCTGAAATACAACAGTTTTCCTTCTGTAAGGGGTTCCATCCTCTGTGCGGGTCGTATTTACATTAGCGATATTCTGGGATATTACATCCATTCTAAGGCGCTGTGCGGTCAGTGCGGAAGCACTGATATTAAACGAATTAAACAACCCCATTTATCATTTGCCTCCTCTGATAACCAATTTTAGTTTTTGAAAGTCACCGTTCATTCTTTGTATCATTGTATTGTAGCGCAGACTGTTAGCAGCCAAAAGTGCCATTTCATTTTCAATATCGACATTATTACCATCGCTTCTGTAGGATGATTCTGTAGGATCTTCAGTTATCCGGATTCCATCGGCAGATAACCTGGACTTGCCCTGTGAGATCCGTCCTGTCTTCATTTCGTTATTAAGGAATTCTTCGAATTGAACAATCTTTCTTTTGTATCCGGGTGTATCAACGTTGGCGATATTTTGAGAGATAACATCGTTTCTAAGCCAGGCGGCATCAAGGCCTCGCTCAATGTTATTTTTTGTGAACAGAAGGTTGGAAAGCACAGAATCATCTCCTTCTAATTGCCAGACGCAATCTTTTATCATTTGTTTAAAAGAGGGTACGATAAAACAAGCTCAATAGTACACCTACTTATGAATATACCACAATATATTGATAGTTACAACAAAAGTTCTGTCAACTTATAAATTTTCTTGTTTTTATTATACATTTTTTCGTAAAAATTGTCGAATATATAATACATTATAATATAAAAAAATAAAAATACTATTTAGTGCACTGATAGAAATCAAAAATCATTAATTGTCAGGAGCATAATTGTTAAGATAGTTCAGTCAATAGAATAATTTCTTATAACACCATAACTTTCTACTTATAATCAAACCAAGCTAAGCCATAATAAGTATTGAGGAGGTGAGATTAATGGCAAATAACAGTTCAAACAGCAACAGCAAAACCCAGTTTGACAATATGAAGTATGAGATTGCCGGCCAGCTTGGTATTAACCTGAAACAGGGCTATAATGGTGACTTAACTTCTCGTGAAGCCGGTACAATAGGCGGTAACATCGTTAAAAAAGTATTCCAAACCTATACAGGAAATCAGTATCCTCAGCAGAAACAATAATGATCCTTCTGCACAGAACTTTAGTAGATAAGCCGCTTTACGGCTTCGTGCAGTACAATGCTAATTAAGGTCCGGTATAATGAAAGGGGCTTTATCGAAAATTCGATTGGCCCCTTTTTATTATAACTAAAGTATTTATTGCTTGTCTTCATTGATATCCTGGTATTTCAGGGGTTCTTTTTCAATCGTTTCTTTTTCGCGTTTATCACATTCTTTTCCGTTCTTATGATTAGGTTCAAATGCTTTCTTGATCTGTTCAATTATGCTGGGAATATTGTCTAATGCACGGTCAAGAGCCGCATGAGGTGAGGCGGGGATCATTTTTATCGTATTATTTCTGCCCACTACCATGAAAGCTACCGGATTTATGCTTACTCCGGCACCACTGCCTCCGGCAAAAGGAAATTTTGTGCTTTCGTTCTTTCTGTCCTGACTGTATTCACCTCCGCCTGCGGCAAAACCAAAAGCTACTTTAGATACGGGTATTATAACGGTCCCATCTATCGTCTGAACCGCATCACCCACAATTGTATTCACATCTACCATTTCCTTGATGCTTTCCATTGCTGTTTTCATAAGCTCTTCAATCGGATGCTGTCCCATAAGTCTCACTTCTTCCTTTCCTGATATTTTTTCTGAAATGATTGACTATCAAAACTATAATATGGATTATTCGGACCCTTAATATGCAGGAAATATGAAAATCAGGGGTTTCTTTCTGAAAATCAGGATAAAAATCTAAAATCAAACGCTTTTGAGGAATAAAAGGAATCAGTAGTCCGATAACTGCCCAGACCCCTCCGAAGATCATCGCAGTGTGCGCCGCATCTTTTGTGGACAGGCGGCCCTTAACTGAAAAATCAAAAACTTCCATGTTTTTTTTCAGATGATCATAAGTATCTCTTGAAAAAATCATATTGATAACACTTGAGACCCGACCTTTTTCTCTTTTTTTATTCACTGGAACATCTTTTTTCTTTTTCAGCAAAAAACCCAGACCATCTTCATCAAGCTTCCATGAAAAAAGTGTCAGAAGCTTATAAAACATCACTTTGATTTCAAGATGAATTCCATTTGAATCAATTGAAAACAGCGTCATAAGCGATAGCCTTGACATGCATATAAGTATTGCCGTCACCAACAGCACAAGAAAAAGAGCCGAAAAAATCATAAGCACCTCCGTACCATATGTTTTCCGACTCCTAGTAAATTATGCCATATTTTTTTAATCTAAGGGAACATTTTCTAAAATTTCAGGTATCTCGTTCATTTCCAAAGGTGGTAAGTCTTTTACGGATGAAAAGCCAAAGACTCTTAAAAATTCTTCGGTCGTTTCATACAGCTTAGGCTTACCGGGAGAATCATCCCTGCCCGCTTCCCTGATAAGATTGCGTTCAACAAGTGTTTGTAAAACGCTATCGCTGTTCACGCCTCTTATTTGTTCTATGTAAGACCTGGTAACAGGCTGATTATATGCGATTATTGACAGGGCTTCATAAGCTGCGGGAGTAAGTCCTTGTCTTTTTCTTACTGTGCCAAGCTTCTGAATAAACTCATCCAGTTCAGGCTTTGTACACAATTGGTACCCGTCATCGATCTGTCTTACCATGATACCCCGGGAAGCATTTTGATACTTATAAATCAGATTGGACAAAATAACTCTTGTTGTTTTTTTATCATGTCCGATTATTTCTGAAATTTTGTCCAAAGAAACAGGGTCTCCCGAAGCAAAAAGCAATGCTTCAATAATAATTTCGGTATCAGTTATCGAGCCCATTTATCAATCATCCTCTATCAAAATCATTGGATCAATATTGTTCTTTTTCTCACAGGGTGTCACGTAAATATCTCCGAAGTCGGCATGCTGCTCTAACGTTGCAAACCCCACCTTCACAACTTCAAGTACTGCAAGAAACCCGGTTGCTACCTCTAAACGGCTTTTGTTCTTTGTATTGTAAACCTTTGAAAAACATAGTCTTATTCCCTGTTTAAGAAATCCGAGAAGCTCTCTGATCTTGGCCCTCAGCGAAACCTTCTCTTGATCCAGGATCCTTTTCATCTTTTTTGAATCGTCGGACATCTTGTCCCGATACCTTTTTAATACATCCAATAAACAAGACCTCAGAATCATGGGGGATACCTCTATCTCATTATCTGCTTCAATATCGGGAATTGCCTCGGGCAGCTTATAATGTGCTTTACCCCATTTTGCTTCTCTCTCGCTCAGAACCTTGGAGTATTCCTTATATTTTTTATACTCTAAAAGTTTTATAATCAATTCTTCCCGGGGATCCACAGTTTCTTCAGCCAAAGGTCCCTTCTCGGGCAAAAGCATCCGGGATTTGATATGAAGCAGAGTGGATGCCATGACCAAAAATTCCGATGCTATTTCCAGATCCAGCTCCTGCATGGCATTGAGGTAATCAAGATACTGTTCGGTAATAATTAAAATAGGTATATCATAAATATCTATCTTGTTTTTCTCGATCAGATAGAAAAGAAGGTCGAAAGGGCCTTCGAAATTCTCAAGTTTTAAAGTACAGGCATTTGTCAGCGCACTTTTCACTTTAACCTCCAGCCAATCTCTTATCAACTACATATTAGCCCGGTATCTATTTATTAATATTATGATAATCTTTGTTATACAGTCAAGCCATCATATTTAATAAAAATTCTTGCAAAGGTAAATACTTCGTGTTAATATATTGTGTGTTGCACGAAATCAATGGGAGGTGAACATAAATGCCTAATATTAAATCATCAGTTAAGAGAGTTAAGATAAATACTGCAAAAAGAATGCGGAACCGTATAAAGAAGTCGGAGCTTAAGACTACTCTCCGTAATTTTCGTGAAGCTTTGGACGCAAAGTCTCCTGAGACCCCGGAAATGCTGAAGATTGCTATAAAAAAGGTGGATCAGGCTGCTGCCAGGAATATTATTCATAAAAATGCCGCCTCCAGAAAGAAATCACAGCTTCAAAAGGCTTTTGCTGCAATGAAGGCAGAATAAACCGATCATCAATATCCGGATACAATAAATAGAAAACTGCTGACAAACATAATTTGTCAGCAGTCTGAACGTACCTGCGGTACGTTTTTATTTTTGCTAATTTACATTCTTAACAGTTATCTTATCCATGGTCACATCTGTATGTCGGACCACAATATCGCTGATTCGGGCAACCTCCTGGGATGACAGGCTTGATGCTTTTACTATGACATCAACATTCCTTGTTTCGCTCATATAAGCCAGAGCATCTTCAAAGCCTATTTGCTTTACCAGAGTTTCTATTGTGTTTTCTGCTTCTGACCTTCTGATAATATCAAGCAATTGCTCCTGTACCTCCAATGATGTCGTTGTGGTGGAGGCAGCAACAGTGCCGTCAGCAGAGGCTTTGGCAATCGATGCCAGCTCATCCTTCTGCTTGCTTCTGGCTTTGTCTCTTTCCATACGTATCTCGGCGAAGAATCCTCCGGATTGCTGTATCTTTTCCAAATCCTCATCAGTGATATCCGAACCATCTACATAAACAGCGGCTCCGGGTATATCCTCCAAATCCGTACCCTGTTTGAGGGCAAGTGCATCAATATCGGGTCTGGAAGACTCTCCCGAAGTATTATAATTATACTGTAATATTCCGACCGAGATTATTACCAGAACTAGTCCCAGTACGACGATTTGTTTTCTTTTCATACCTTTCCCTCCATGCCAATGCCAATGTTTTATATGATGAATTTTTGCTGTATGCAATTCCTTTATATAAAATTATATTTATGATGCTCCCCTATTTATGCTTCAATATCTGAACTCTATGCTCGGGAATTCCTAACAGTGTACAAACGGCATTATTCAGTTGGGTCTTGATCAGAATATCATCAGCTCCCTCGGCGACCACTACCACCCCCTGTATCTGGGGAATTATAACTTTTAAAATAATCGGTTCCTCATTCCCGGATAAGACCAATTGACGCGTCTCACTTATCTCTGATGATTTCCCATCAGTTCTTTCCTGGTTTCTGGTGTCCAGCTCATTATTATATGCGGGAACCTGCTCACCCCCTGTGTCAGCAAATATCATAACAATTACTTTCCCTGCACCTTCAACCTTTGATAAAAGCTCAGACAATCTTCTTTCAATATCAGCAACGATATCCTGACTATTAGTAAAATTATCCGATTGATTCATTTTCCCTTCAGGGCTTTCCATACTGCTTGCATTTTTCATTGTATCTTTTGATCCAGCCGGTTTTGCTAAGTAGCTTCCGGCAAGAATGATTATTATTCCGAGAATTACTATGATAAGCAAAGTTTCGAAAGTGGAAAGCTTTCTTTTTTCGTTCTTATCCTTTTTCTTAACAAAGAAGCCGGTGATATTTTTAATCATACTAACCTCCTTCATTAAATCCGCTCAGTTCTATAATTATTTGGTTCTCATTGATGGCGAAAACCTCTGTAAGCTGCTTCTTTATATGGTCAATTGTCGTTTTGTTTATTGTCTTTGAGCTATTCATGCCTGTCGGCTCCAACGTCAAATAAATGATTCTTACCATACAATAGTGTTCATCATCAGGATCTTCATACAATACTGCATCAGCCGCGGCTACAGAAAACTCTTCATTTCCTCTGAACCGTCCCTTGATGTCATTAATAAGAGACGATCTATATACCTCGAGCATTTGTTTTGAATCCTCTTTTTGTAATCTTTCGATCCTTCTTTTTAATTCGCCCTCCGATAATCTCATGTAATCATTCCACGCCAGATCATCAAGCTTAAAATCGCTCTTAGCCAGATTCAAGACAGGCATGGCCATTACGACCGTTACAGATAGCCCGCAGATGAGTTTGACATATTTGTTAAGATTCCCCTGAGGAGCAAACTTTTCAATGATTGAGCATAGTACTGTTACCGTAACCAGGGTTATTATCCAAGTCCTGAGTTCTTCCATACTGATCTCCTATTTTATAACACCACTTGCATTCATAAGTGTCCCTGCCAATAAAACAACTACTAAAAGTGCCGCACCCATTATGCCCAGTATCACAGAAAGACATCCTGCTGCTTCCTCGAGGGCTTCACAGATGTTTTCATCACATATGGGTGCACCAAAGGATGCTGCCAGCCGGAATGATATCATTATGATGAAGACCTTTATAAATGGGATCACTGAAACTATAATGAGTCCTGTTACAGCTAAGATCCCGGCTATATTGCTGGCTGCCAATGTACATAAAAGTATGGTATCTGCCGCATCAGCCATATATTTTCCGGCGACGGGAACAAAGGTGCCTATCGCAAATTTAGTCGTTTTCAAAGCTACCGCATCTACCGAAGAACTTGCAATTTTCTGTATGGAGATAAGCAGCGAAAACACTAATGTAATCACCCCGGTCGCCCATACCGCTCCACTTTTTAAAAGCTTTGCCAGTGTCTTGACTTTAAAGCGTTCAGAAACACTGTCAACTAAAAAAAGCAATCCTGCCATAACCGCTAAAGGTAAAAGCACTGTTTTAAAAAGATGACACGCTACATTCACACCAAAAAGCATCAATGGCTGGATCGCAGTCACTGATACGATTCTCCCAGAGGCCGCCATAAGAGCAAATAAAGCCGGCATTGCCAGTGACGCAATTGACTGCATTGATTCTATAGTTGTTCTTGCTATATCCACAATACTACCGAAACTGACAGCCGAAATGACGATCAGTACTCCATTGACCCCAAGTTTCGCGACCTCATTGGGAATACCGTTTTCCAGAGGTTGCAGCGAACGGATCACAGCCCCTAAAAGCATTACTGCAAATAGCTGCAGGATTAAAACCAAATTGGCTTTTATTTCTTTGCCAAGGACCGCAATAAGTATTTTGGGAAGGCCCTTAAGGCTGTCTACAGGTCTGCCCTTAAGAGCATCATCCAAAATATCCTGTGAATTAAAATCATATGCTTTTGTTATGGGTGTCTTTTTGATCTCTTTATCCACTGCTTCCTTTATTGATTTGATCTCGCTGCTTTTTAGTTTCTCTTCGATAATTTCTTTATTTATCCCTGTTTCCTTTTCTTCATATGCCGAGCTGTACCCTGTAACAGGAGAGAAAAGCGCAGCCAGGATAATAGAAATAAACACAATCATTTTTTTGAAGTTATATGCCCCCATTATGTACATACACCCTCTCTTGCGTGCATCGTTAGGACTGACTTGCAGCTTATATTATAGAAGAAATTATTCTGATCAATGATGTTGCTATAGGTACGGCAACCACAAGCATCATGATTTTTCCTACTGTCTCTACTTTCCCTGCTATGGAATTTTGTCCTACATCCTTGCAGGCATCAACAGAAAACTGTGTTATGTAGGCCATACCAGTGACCTTCAACACCGGAACAAGCAGCTTTCCGTCAATTCCCGCCTTATTTATCGTATCCTCCAGAACTTCAACTATTGCTCCCGCCTTGCTGAAAGCAACCATCAGAGCAATGGTTCCGAATGCGAGCCCAAGCAATAGCCCCAATTCCGGCTTTTTTTCCGATATTATTACTGCTAAAATAGCGGCTATTATTCCCAATGCGGCAACTCGAAAAAGTTCTGCTTCCATTTAATTAATCCTTAAAATCCAAATAATGCTTTAACAGTATCAAAAAGGTTGACAATTTCCTTTGCCACCATCAATAAAACCACTACAACCCCTGCCAGCGTAGTCATCATCGCCATCTCTTCCCTGCCGGACTTTGTCAGTACGATGTTTAAAATGGATACCAGAATACCGATTGCTGCTATTTTAAATATTAAATCCACATTCATACTCGTATCCTCTCCATGAACACAAGGGGACGGTTCCTCTGTGCACTTCTTCTTCTCTTCAATCAGGTGTTGGCCTACCCTGGAAACGCGAAATGTCGTTATCCTGCCATGTCATATTAACACGATGACTACTGCCGCACCACATAAGGCTCCCAGATTCCTGTATAGCTTGCCTTTTGTTTTCATAGCCTCCTCGGCCTTCTTTTCTAAAAGGGCAATGCTTTCCCTCGCCATGTCCAATACTGATTCCTGGTTAAGTCTATCCGATTTGCCCAATAATTCACCAAAATCATTTATTGAATCCCAATCTGCTTGTTCCAGCGGCAATAACCCTCTGTTTTCTGAGATAACCTTTTTCCATGCCGAACCTGCATCTAACCGCTGTTCTTTCATAATCTGACCGCAGTTAAGAAAAATTTCCGACCATAACTCTACGGTTTTATCAGTACCGATATCCTCAAACGCTGCATGAAGGGGTATCCCCAGGCTGCAGATCCGGTTTTTCAGATTAAGCAGGATCTCCAAGAGTTTTGATAATGCACGCTGCCTCTCGGCCAGACTTGACGAAAGCTTCATCCCGAAAGCTGTGCATCCCGTGAATACCATCAGGCATCCGATCCCCTTTAACCAAACCACTAAGCTCATTCCCATTAGCATCAATCACCTTTACCCACCTTTTTCCATTGTCCATACCGAGAAGAATGATTCTCTCAAATCCATCTTTAGCAGCTAATTGTCCAACATTCAGCCTTCTTTTGAAATCATCAAGACCATATGCATGGGCTGTTGCAATAATTCTTACTCCCGCATTCCAGGCCATTTTTATGGCATCTGGATCGTGGTTGGCTCCTAACTCATCAACAACGATGACCTGTGGTGCCATGCCCCTTAACATAATCTCTATACCTTCTCTCTTTCGGCAGCCATCCAATACATCTGTTCTGGGACCTAAATCATTCTGTGGAATTCCTCTGTAGCTTGCAGCCAGTTCTGATCTCTCATCTATCACCGCAGTTCTGAGCCCTTTAAAAGTTACTCCTGTTCCGCTGCTGACAATCCGGCAAAGATCTCGTAGAAGGGTCGTCTTTCCGCAGCGGGGAGGGGACAGTATCAATGTATTGTAAATATCCTGTTTGTTTCGCACTATATAGCCGAAAACATCCCTGGCGCAATCTTTAATCTGACGGGAAAAGCGTATATTGACAGAAGAAATATCCTTCATTCCTTTGATGACTGTTCCTTCATATATCACCGTTCCGCATATGCCTGCCCTATGCCCTCCCTTTAAGGTTATAAATCCACGGCTGATATCGTCCTGATAAGCATATACGGAATGCTCACAGAGCAGCATGAACAGATTGTCGACCTCTTTCGATGAAATGGTGAGCGCGAATTGGGGGTTATCCGACAGGAACCCATCCTTGCCGATAAAATGGTCGAACCCGGCGAACACTCCCATCAGTGGCTGCCCTGCCCTTATCCTTAATTCTTCAAGCTCCTCTAAATATTCGTGCTTTATTCCCCTGACGGCTGCTTTTATCCTTTCGGGAAGATATAACGAGATAAGCTCATCAAACCTTTCACAGCCGTCCTTTTCATGCCACATAAAAGCTCCTCCGTAAAATAAAGAAAATAAAAAGGACATGCTTAAATGTATGCCCTCAACCATCACCTTATGATTAAATTAATCAATTTTGCTTTAAGTATTACCTTTTAACCTTAATATAGATACAAGCCTTTTCCCATATGCCTCTATCAGACATAAAACTATTCCAATCAGGCTTAAAATGCAGCAAATAATAAAAAATAGCATCGTATCAGAACCAAATAAAAAGCCTTTAAACCCTCCAATCCCATTATAAACCCATGGATTAAAAACAGAAAGGCAAACAAGTGTTGACACAAGTATACCATAATTTTCTATGATGGTAAAATAATATGAAATAAGCTGTTGTTAAAAAACCGCTGAGGGTTTTATCCCTCAGCGGCAAGATTAATGCGATTATCTATAATCCGTATAGCACTTAATTTATAGTCAGCTGGAATCCCTGAGGTACAAGGAACGGGTCTTCCGCCTCAATATTCCTCATCACAAGATTATTAAAGGTTGCAGAACCATTGCTTGTATAAACCATGATGGCTTTTCCTTCATGCGGTTGTGTGAATCTTGAGGTCGTTATATTATCCCGTCCTGTGCCGTCAATCAGAATATTCTTGAAGACAATTCCCGTGAAGCCTCCCCCGTAACCTATTTGTATGGCATCTCTCTGTGTGTTGTAAATATCAATATCTTCAAATGTGACATTCCTTATGGACACAGTGGATGCCTCAAGGTCGATTGCTCCGCGCTCCCCGTTGTAGCAGTCTTTACTTGTACCGCAGTTAACAATTGTGTTTTCATAAATGTGTATTCCGGTATTATTTTCAAAATGATATCCAGGGAATACAGTGTTCATTCTTATGCCTGAGCCTTTAAATCCATCTTTGATATAGTTGTGATGCACGGTATGGCCGCTGCCGCCGAAAATAGCTATACTGCCGGCTCTCCAGTTGTTTTCTATCGTGTTGTACTGGAATGAGTTGTTAACACCCATCGGTGCTCCCATTGTATTGTCGGTCCAAATAGCAAGCCCGTCATCACCATTATTTCTGATGCTGCAGTTGATAACGGTTGAATTTTTAGTTCCCTGACAGAAATTCACGCCATCAGCCAGGTTATTTCTTATGCGGCTGTTTGCAATTACCAAACCATCTGTCGCAATTATGGGGATATCATAATCGCCTATCCAGAAACCACATTCGAAATGTTCCTGCCAGATATCATGTATATAAGAATTGGTTCCGTATGTATCCATAAAGCACTTGTAAATTGCCTGCTGGTAATGTCTTGATCTCAACATGGAGCTGAGATACATATGGCAGAATTCCAAACCTGAGCAGGAATCATCACCCGATATACCTCCGCCGCTCGGCTGTGATGAAGGGAAATGAATTTCCGTGTACCAAATACCCGCTCCCATTATTTTTATATTGGAAGCTCCTATTCTCCATATTCCATCCAATATAAATCTTCCTTCAGGAATGTAAACATCTTTTCCGGCCGCATCTGCAGCGCTTACACAAGCCATAAATGCAGACAAATCATCAATACTATCATTTGGAATCGCACCAAAATCAACTACTGATAATGCATTTGCCGGTTTAGATATCGGATTTGGAACAGGCTCGATTTCTATAAAGTCCACACCATATTCTATCGAGTCGCCATTGGTCTTCTGAATCCTGATCGTGTCTCCGGGTTTCAACGATTGATTAAGCAAAAAGTGTACTTCATCGAATCTGAATCTTGGTTCTCCTCCAGGTGCATCTTGTGGTTGATCACCGTTGAAATATTGCCATGACCAATAGGATGATAATGAGACTGTTTTCACTTTTGATCCGTTAACAAAAACATCTAATGATCCATTTCGTCCCATACCGTCACTTGAATCGGGCATGGTGAATCTCATTGTTACGCCCTTGGCATTCTCATTGACTGTCCATTGTACATAAGAACCGTTTGACGGCAGCGCTACATATCTTTGATTTGATGCTTCGGCCGCAGTCTTAAGAACATCAAAGTCAAGAGCTGTTCTTAATACTGCTCCTCCTCCATAAGTGCCATCCTCAGATTCGTATCTTGTATAAGGCATTGTTGCACCGCGATTTCCTGCCGGAGGCGGTGTTACAGGTGGCGGTGTGGGTGTGGGAGTAGGACTGGTCGGCGGTGTCGGAGTAGGTGTCGGAACAGTTCCTATGGTTAAACTTTCGTTAATCTGGTTATTGTTTTCATTTGATTCGGCTATTCTGTTTACATCATCAACCCATGCCATTACATTAAATGTTCCATTTGCTGCCGTCCATGTGGCCTTATTATTCGGTCCCCAGTTTGCGGTAAGGGTTACCGATGCGCCAGGCTGGATCGGAGTTGTATGCGTATCGGACCAGCTTACTGTTGCTCCGTTAACCTGGAATTGTACACCTGTAATTACTCCCGAAGCTGAAACCCCTGTTCCCTGATTCTTTACAACGGCTTTGAAGGTTACTTCCTGACCTGCTGTCGGATTTGAAGGTGTCCATTGAATGTCGGTTACGATAAAATCAGGCTGTCCCGAAGGCGTTTGTGTCGGTGTCGGTGTCGGTGTCGGAGATGAGCCAATTGTGATGTTTTCGCTGTACTGATTATTGTTTTCATTGGACTCTGTAATTCTGTTTACATCATCGACCCATGCCGTTACATTAAATGTTCCGTTGGATGCCGTCCACGTCGCTTTATTATTTGGTCCCCAGTTGGCAGTAAGGGTTACTGACGCGCCCGGCTGGAGGGAATTTGTATGTGTATCGGACCAGCTCACTGTTGTTCCGTTGATCTGGAACTGTGCGCCAACGATAACTCCCTGGCTTGTAGCTCCGGTCCCCTGATTCTTGACAACAGCCTTGAAGGTTACCTCATCCCCGGTTTTCGGATTTGAAGGTGTCCATTGAATGTCGGTTACGATAAGATCTGGATTGCCGCTTGGCGGTGTCTGGCCATAAACTTCAAACTCGGCTGCCTGACCACCTGTTGCACCTGAATTGCCGGTAAATCTTAATCGTACATAACGTACCGATGCTGTTGTGAAGTTGACGGTTACTGTGTTTCCTGATGAGGGGTTGAATGTGTAAGTAGCAGATGATTTAAGTGTAGTATAACTAGATCCATTGGTGCTGCCCTGAACTGAGAATGTCTGAGACCTTGAACCAGGATGGATTCAGTTTAATTACTACACTGCTTACGCTGTGAGTACTTCCGAGGTCTACAGTCAAGGTATTGGGGTAACTGTTTGGTGCTGCCTCCCAATAAGTATTGATATTCCCGTCATTGGCATTATGTGCGTAGTAAATTTGAGTGTGGCTGCTTGCTGTGATAGATTTTCCAAGAGCTAAGTTTTGATCGGCTGATACAATGACTGCAGGCAGGAATGCGAAGAATTGTACAACCAGTAGAAGCTGGATGAGCAGCATTGAGATAGTTCTTGAAAACTTGAATTTCATAGAATTCCTCCTTTATTAAATTTTATAAATTTAAGGCTTTACACCTGATGTCTAAAAAATCGGAGGTATTGATAAAGGCACAAGATAGCCCTTGCTGCAATTAAATCTTGATTATATACTGAATATTTCACACTTAACCTAATATAGCAAAATATGATATTTAACGTTAAACCACCGAAGGAGTATAATTTAATCTATAAATTTTCATCTAAAATAATCCATATATGTAAGTTATGCGACTAATTGTGAGGCTAAGAAGTAGATTCGAGATGTTATTTTATATTATAAAATAGAATTTCATAGAATTCAAGTTTTATGTTAAACTTATTAAAAAAATATTTATTTGTTCGATCGGGTTAGATATTTTGACAATTATATTGAGTTTATTCATTCTCATGCCAGCCGCATTAAAAAGAGCCGTATTTTACGGCTCCTGGATTCGTCAAATTTTATTGTTTTTATTTATAAGAGATCGAGTCATATACCCGGTTGTTCTTGATTATATTGTAACGCGATTCCAGACCCCAGCTTTCTATTGCACTGTCATAGAAGCTCTCGCGGTCCCTGTATTCCAAAGTTTTCTTCACTGAATCCTTTACATCATCGTAAGTTGTTCTGCTGTCTATCCTGGCAACATAAATAAAATTATCGGTCTCAATAATATCAATATCGCCCGTTTTGTTTTCAAAAGCCCACTCAATAAGATCCCAATCAATAAAGTATTCATATATTGAATTTTGGCTGTATGATATTTTTGCCTTTCCAATGGGTTTATCCTCATTAGAAGCTTCTTCCTCAGTATATTTTACAATAACCTTATCAAATTCCTCGCCCTGTTTAGCTTTATCTAATGCTTCTTCTGCGGTCTTTTTCTTTGCGGCAGCTTCTTCTTCAGAAAGGGGCATACCCATGTCATTAAATCTATATAATGTTACATAGCTTATATCTACCTTGTCATACACTTTAGCATCTTTATCATATTCAGCTTTCACTTCATCTTCGGTAAAATCCTTTGCTGTATATTCATCCGTCAAATACTTGTTTTTGAATTTTTCTATAATACTGAATTTTTCATATAGGCTCTGCAGCTCTCTGGAACTAATATTATATTGTTCCCGGAACTGTTTTTCAGTCACTTGTCCCTTTAGCGAGTTTATAATTGCTGCAACCTGATTCTTTATTTCCGAATCGATTTTAAAGCCGGCTTCTTTCGCTTTGATATACTGAATAGTGAACTCCTTGGAAAAATCCAGAGCTTTACTTTTTGCAGCCTTGAACGGATCCTGCCCGTCGGCTGGAGTCGTCCAGAATTCTCTCTTTTCCTCATCGGTTGTAAGACCTTCGTTTGCTTCGGTAGAAGCTAATTGCTGCTTAAGGAAAAACTGATAATCAGACTTTGAGATCCTATGCCCGTCAACTGTTGCTACATAGCTGCCCGAATCTATAAAATAATAAACAGCAGCAAATACTAATATAACAACAATCGTAGCTATGATTCTGGTTCTGGTAATGTCTCGCCGGGTCTTGATTAACTTTTTTTTGGACGTACCTGATTTATTCTTAAAAGTTTTCTTATCCATGTGTTTCATCCTTTTCCCCAAAAATAATACAAATAAATTTATACTCCAAATACAGCCCTGTCTTTATATCGGCTTAAGTATATAATAACTCTTCAATGCTCTAACTTCAATTTTTGTAGGTCTTGTAATAGAATTTTAATATTTTCTGTTGCTTCACGAGGACTATAACCCTTTGTGCGAATGGAAAGGTAGGGTTGTTTCCCCGCGCTGAACATAAGTTTCCCCTTCCACTTGCTCATTAATTCTCCAATTTTTTCTAACGGCAAACCTCCTTGCTCGGCAAAAATAAAAATTACAGCATCTTCTTTTTCTTTTATAGCGGCAAAGCCTAGTGTTGCCGCAAGATTTCTGATGTAAGCCACCTCAATTAAAAGCTCTGTCTCGGGGGGGATATCACCATATCTGTCGATCAGTTCATCCTTAATATCAAGTATATCTTCTTTAGTTTCAACGGCCGCAATTGTCCGGTACATATCTATCCTTTGTTCTTCATCGCTAATATAGGCCGCATCAATATATGCGCTTGACAAAAGCTCAACTGTGGTATCAACAGCCCTGTTTGTGCCAGTTTTCCCTTTAAGCTCGGTAATTGTTTCATCCAAAAGCTTTAAGTACATATCATACCCAACCGACTCCATATGTCCATGCTGTTCGGCTCCTAAAAGATTTCCCGCTCCCCTTATCTGCAAATCCCGCATTGCAATCTTGAAGCCCGAACCAAACTCGGTAAACTCCTTTATTGCTTTAAGACGTTTTTCCGCTACCTCGCTTAACACCTTGTCTTTCTTATATGTCAAGTATGCATAAGCTAAACGATTCGACCTGCCGACCCTGCCCCTGAGCTGGTAAAGCTGCGCCAGACCCAACCTGTCTGAGTCCTCGACAATAATAGTATTTACATTCGGCATATCAATGCCTGATTCAATGATCGTAGTACACACCAAAACATCAAAATCTTTATCTAAAAATGACTGGATGATCCGCTCCAATTCCCGCTCTCCCATCTGTCCATGGGCGTAATCGATCCTTGCCTCAGGAACCAGGCTTTTAAGCTGTATCACCTTGGACTGGATTCCCCTGACCCTGTTAAATAGGTAGAAAACCTGGCCTCCACGGGACAATTCCCTGTTTATGGCACTCTGGATTATATCGTCCCTGTGTTCCACCACATAGGTTTGGACAGGGTATCTGTGTTCCGGAGGATCCTCCAGCGTACTTATATCCCTGATCCCTGATAAAGACATATTCAATGTTCTTGGAATTGGTGTAGCCGATAAAGTCAATATATCGACCTTCGGATAACGCGCTTTTATAGTTTCCTTATGTTCAACCCCGAAGCGCTGTTCCTCGTCAATAATAAGGAGACCTATATCTTTGAATTTAACGGATTCTCCCAATATCATGTGAGTTCCAATCAAAATATCGATTTTTCCGCTTTTTAAGTTTTTTATAATAGTTTTTTGCTCGGAATCAGTTCTGAACCTGCTTAACATCTCGACAGCAATAGGAAAGCCTGATAATCTTTTTTTCAGGGTTTCATAATGCTGTGCAGCCAAAACGGTTGTCGGAACAAGAAAAGCTACCTGCTTGCTGTCCATAACAGCCTTAAAAGCAGCGCGAATTGCCACTTCAGTCTTCCCGTACCCAACATCGCCGCACAACAGTCTGTCCATTATAGTTTCAGATTCCATGTCCTTCTTTATTTCATCTGCGCATCTAAGCTGGTCGGGAGTTTCGTCGAAGACGAAAGTTTCTTCAAACTGCTTTTGCCAAACTGTGTCCTGCGAGAAAGCATAACCTTTGGAGTTGCTGCGTTCTGCCTGTAACCTGATAAGTTCAGTAGCTAAAGTTCTCAGGGATTCCTTTACCCTTGCTTTTGCTTTTGCCCACTCCGTACCTCCCAGTTTATTAAGCCTGGGCTCACGGCCTTCTGAACCTATATATTTTTGAATCAGGTTCATGCTTGTGGTAGGAATATACAGCGAACCTCCGTCTTTGTAAGTTATTTTCAGGTAATCCCTTCTTATGCCCTCAACAACAAGCTGTTCAATACCGTTATAGATGCCTATGCCATGCGCCTGGTGAACTACATAATCACCTGTTTTTAAATCTGTGAACGACGAGATCCGTTTCCCCTTCTCAAAGGATTTTCTTCCGGCTCGAACCCTTGTTACTGTTATATCGCTTTCAGACAGAAACACAAGTTTTTCATCTATATATACAAAGCCAGTTTGAAGGTGTCCGTCTATCGCGAGTACAGAAGCTCTTTCTGGCCATGATCCGTCTTCCTTGCCGATAACGGCTGTTATGCCGTATTCCCTTAAATCTTCGGTTACTTTTTGAATTCTCTCTTTTGTAGAACACAGAATTGCAACCCGGTAGTTATTAGATAACCATTTTTTTATATCCTCGCTTATTAATTCAAGCTTTCCGTTATAAGAACTTATACTGGAGCCCCTTATTTTAACACTCGCTGCTTGCTTGCCCGTGATTGAATGATCACTGTCAAAAGATTCAAAAGTAATGAAGCAGTTATTTGTAGCTTCGGCCAAAAGATCATCCAGGTCAAAGAGCATAGAAAAAGTATCTTTAAGAATTATCCCTTTTTCCAGGAGGGTGTCGCATAAGTTGTTCAATGCCTCCAGCTCATTTTTCATTCGTTCCCGGGTCCTGTTGGATTCCTCAAAGAATACCAGATGCTTGCCTTTGATATAATCAAAGAGGCTTGCCCTTTTTTCGAGAAGGTAGGGAATAAATTTATCGACCCCGGTAAAATAATGACTGTCCTGAAGCTTTTCAATATATCTGCCTATATTTTTGACAAGAAGAGTACCAAGTTCCTTTGAAATCAGCGGCAGGGTCTCCTCCAGAGCTTTATTGATCCTGACTTTGATATCGTCGATCTGATCACGGGAATATACTATTTCTCTGGCAGGGTATATGTTCAGTTCATCACATTGTTCCACCGAGCGCTGAGTATCCTCAGAAAACCATCGCATAGTATCGATTTCTATATCAAAAAACTCAATCCGGCAGGGCATTTCGCTATTCACCGGGAATATGTCCAGGATCCCTCCGCGTTTGGAGTATTGCCCCCGCCCCTCAACTTTTTCTTCTCTTTCATAGCCCATTTCCAGAAGCTTCATCTCCAGGAAATTTACATCAACAGTATCACCGGGCTTAAGGGTTATCAGTTGTTTTTCAAAATCGTCAGGATCCATCAGATAGTGCATCAAAGCTTCGCCTGATGTCACTATAAATCTATAATCACCGTTTATGATCCTGGCTAATGAAGCTACTCTTTCGTGGGTCTGTTCAAAACTTCTGGCTTCTACGTCGTATAGCATTATTTCACGGTTGGATAAATATATGGCCTTTTCGCCTGTCAGATACGATAAATCAAGGTAGGCCTGACGAGCCTGCATTTCGTTCCATGCCACATACAGCCCTTTAAGACCTGTCATTTCAGCAACAGTATTTGCAATATGGCGTTTTTGTGAATCGGAAACGCCATTAACAACCGAATCGGTTCCGGTTCTTGCCAGGTTTGCGATATAGTTTATCTTTTTTGAATTTTTCATTACTGAGGTTATCAATTTCATAAAAATCCTCTTGATCAAGCTGGCGACTTGCATGCGTACGTTTAGTACGTCGGTCGCACCCTGCATTTATACAGACGTTGACTATGGGCGCCCGTACACTTGCGAGGCAAAGCTTTGTATCAGCATCCAAAACATATTATCAGCATTAATACCCAGAATAGTCTGCGTCGTCAAGGCCATGCTGCGAAAAACAGGGTAGGCAACGGCCCTGATAAAACCGCTTATAAAGTCATTTGGGACAAGGACAACAATTGCCAGGAACATAAGCCCGATATAGTGCTCATATCTGGCGAATCTGTAGTATGACTCTTCAGGTATAAAGGTGGATATCAGTCTTGAGCCGTCCAAAGGAGGTACCGGAAGCATATTAAAAATTGCCAGATTTATATTCACTATGACGAGAAAAAAGAAAAACAAGGAAACATTGATCAATATTCTGAACAAACCTTCAGTGTCGATCATAATTACCTTCGCATCAATAAGCTTAGCGATGATTCCGCTGATAAATATACTTATGAACGCGAGTAAAATATTTGACAGAGGGCCTGCCATTGCCACAAGGATCGTTCCCGAACGACGGTTTTTCAGGTTAGAGAAATTTACCGGCACTGGTTTTGCCCAGCCGAATCCGACTGTGTACATCATTAAAACACCAATCACATCCAGATGCTTGAAAGGGTTTAAAGTAAGCCTGCCTGCCATTTTTGCAGTAGGATCCCCAAGCTTGTATGCCACCCAGCCATGGGCAAATTCATGAACGGGCAATGCAAGAAAAAGTATCGGTGTCATCAATAATATGTTCTGCAGTGATAAAAAATTCATAGCATTTTCCTTCTTCTGGTACTATTTTATTAATTTGATGATTGGTCCTAGAAAAACTAAAGCTCCGATTATTACTGAGATAACAGCGCTTAACAAAACCGCTCCGGCACTGATATCCTTTACTTTCTTCGCTTTTTCAGAATATTGATCTGTTATCATGTCAGTTAGTATTTCAATAGCCGTATTAAACAATTCACAAACGAAAACCAAGCCTATGGTTAAAAGCAAAGCAATCCATCTGGTGTTATCTATCCTTAAAATCAGACCCATAAGGATTGCCAGAATAGCAGCTATGCTATGTATTTTCATGTTCCGCTCGCTTGCAAAGGCTAACAACCAACCTCTTAAAGCATTTTTAAAGCTCATGCCCATATCTTTATTCTTCATGTTGCGGGAAGCCCCATTTCTTCCAATATAACTTCCTGTATTGAAAACATAATCTTTTCATCTTCTTTCGATTCATGATCATAGCCTAAAAGATGCAATGCTCCGTGTACGGCTAAAAAGGCAAACTCCCGATTCTGGGAGTGACCGTATTTCAGAGCTTGTTCGAGTGCTTTGTCCACCGAAATCACTATATCTCCCAGAAAGACCCTGCCCGTATCAGGATCAATATCGCCGGGCTCAATACAGGGTTCACCATAGGAATATTCTATCATAGGAAAAGAAAGAACATCGGTAGGCTCATCAATTCCCCGGTGCTCCTTGTTTATTGTCCGAATACCATCATTATCTGTTAGTATGACATATGCTTCACAAAGAACTGGGAGCCCTTTTTTTTTCACACAGAGCTTAATGGCCTTTTCAATCAGCTTTATAGTCTCTCTGGGGATTGGCCTGTTCTTTTGGCGGTTGTATACGGTCAGCTTCATCGGAACCACCTCTGATTGTATTATGGTTTTTGGTCGTAGTATTATAAATGCTGTTATCAAGTTCCATCAGGCTATTTTTCTTTTCCAGCTCCGGATACTCAGGCCGTTCATGGTAGACACCGCTTAAGACCTGCATAAAACTGTCTGCTATTATGCTAAGATCCTTGAGCGTAATATCGCAGCGGTCCAGTTGACCGTCATCAAGCTTGTCCTTGATTATTTTACGAACCAGTCCTTCTGTTTTTCCCGGAGTTTTTTCAGGCATAGAGCGAACAGCGGCCTCAACCGAGTCAGCCAGCATGACGACAGCGGCTTCCCTGGTATTCGGTACCGGTCCTTCATAACGGAAATTCTCCTCTTTGAGTTCATCGGTTTTTTCGGTCTGAGTTGCTTTGTGATAGAAATAAGCGACCAGAGTATTCCCATGATGCTGGCCTATTATATCACGAATAATTTTGGGCAGACGATATTTTACCGCCAGTTCTTCCCCGTCTTTTGTATGAGAGGTTATAACAAGCGTGCTTAAGTTGGGAGTGAGTTTATCATGCGGGTTGTCCGATAATTGATTTTCTTTGAAGAAATGAGGGCGCTTAAGTTTTCCTACATCATGAAAATAGGCCCCAACCCTTGCAAGCAGAGCATTACCGCCAATTTCCCGGGTTGCTACCTCCGCCAAATTCCCTACCATAAGGCTGTGGTGATATGTCCCGGGAGCTTCCATCAGAAGCTTTTTTAAAAGGGGATGGTTAGGATCCGCCAGTTCCAGCAGTTTAAGCGGCGTTACCACATTGAATGTGCTTTCCAGAAACGGCAAAAGCCCGATTGCCAGAATAATCGACAGCATACCATTTATAAAGGCCAGCCCTCCGTCGTTCAATAGACTCTCGAGACTCTTTTTCTGAATAATTCCTATCAATACGATGATTACAGCGTTCAGGCATCCTAAGATAAGCCCCGTCAACGATATTTTCCTTCGCTGTGTGGCATTTACGGTAAAAAATGCCGCAAATGTGCCCCCGATTACAGACATTAACATGAATTCCAGGTTCCCCCCTACCATAAGCGAAAAACTGAATGTTAGGAGTATATTTACTGTTATAGCAGGCTCAATACCAAGAAAGATCGCAATCAGGACCGGTGCTATAAAGATCGGGATAATAAAGTATGACAAATCGGGTATAAACTCACGAATAACCCATGCAAATAAGGTGGTTATCAGAATTGATACACATATCAGTAATATCGAATTCCGGTCGTAATAAATTCTGGAATGGAACTTCTGGAGGTAAATGACCGATGCTGCAATCAAAAGCAGTACTATTATGAAAACAGCAATATAAAGCAGATAATCGGGCTTACCTTCGCTGTCTATGTAGTTTATTTCTTTCAGCACCTCGAATTTATCTTCGGTAACTATGTCATCCTTGCTGATAATTCTTTCATCTTTGTAAATTATTACGGGGTTATCCTTGATATAGCTTTCGATAAATGCATCCCTCTGAGCATTTGTAGCTTCTTCATCAACACGGCTGTTAGGCTTGATCACCTTTTGCAGTACATCGACGGCAATTGGCTTTAATGACTCAAGCTCATGGCCTTCACTGATAATATCAAGACGGTTGGCTATTTCGATAGCGATATTATCTTCCATGAGCTTTTTTCTGGTAAGCCCCGGTATAATATCTTTAATAACTATGTTTTTAAGCGCCGTAAAGCTTTCTTTGCCTTGCCCGCCAAACAGCATTTCCAATGTAAGCGCGTCCAACTCAGAAAGAACACTGAAATTCCCGTCTGTATCAAGGTTCTCGATCTTTTCATCTAACGTCGAATAATCGGTATTATCTTTCACATCTGCAATAAGCTGCTCCAGATCATCAAAATACTCATAAGCCCCGTTTAGCATGTCGCTGTTGGCATTCTCAATGTCAATTACGACAGGAGTAAGCTTTGATGCCTTTTCTTCGGCGTTCTGCCGCGTTTTCAAAGTGTTTTCGATGTCCCTTGGAGCCTGAATGTCATATTGGGAAATGTCTCCAATGCTTAGCTTATACTTTTTGGGAGTTGCTTCATAAGCAACTAATGCCGAAAGCACTAGCCATGTGAGAAAAAGAGCAATGATCCGTTGAAATGATATGCTCCTGATTATCTTAAACAGTTTAAATTCCACGCTCTTTCTTTTTTTTTCACCCATCTGTACGCCCCCTGCCTTTTGCGTCATTTTCATACGCCTTGACTATACGCTGAACCAGTTCGTGTCGTACAACATCCCGTTCTGAAAGGAATACGAACGAGATTCCTTCAACATGTCCAAGGATCCTTCTGGCTTCATTCAGGCCCGATTTTCCCCCCGGAAGGTCAATTTGTGTTATATCACCCGTAATAACCATTCTTGAGCCCACGCCCATTCTGGTAAGAAACATTTTCATTTGCTCCGGGGTGGTGTTCTGCGCCTCATCCAGAATAATAAATGAATCATCAAGAGTCCTTCCCCTCATATACGCAAGAGGTGCCACTTCAATTACACCTTTTTCCATATTGCTGTGGTAGGTTTCAGGACCCATGATCTGATAAAGAGCATCATACAAGGGTCGTAAATAGGGATCGACCTTGTTCTGAAGATCGCCAGGCAAAAACCCCAGACGTTCGCCTGCTTCTACAGCCGGTCTGGTTAATATGATCCGGTTGATCATTTTTTCCCGGAATGCCTTAACAGCAAGAGCCACCGCCAGAAATGTTTTCCCTGTTCCTGCAGGTCCAATTCCGAATACTATAGGACTTTTACGCATTGCCTCAACATATTTTTTCTGTCCGAAGGTTTTGGACTTAATTGGCTTTCCCCTGTAAGTCACACATATTTGATCTAGAGGGAGCGATTCATTATTGATCCTCTCCTCTTCGGTAAGTTCCAAAAGATAGCGTACATTTTGCTCGGTGATTATATCACCGCTTTCGGAAATATGCATTAGCTTTCTTATGATATCCACCGCCATATCAGCCCGGCTCTCAAATCCGGCAATATTGAGCCCGTCGTTTCTTGCCGTTATTTTTACATCTAATCTGTTTTCAATCAATTTTATATTCTTATCGTTGGTACCAAACAAGTTTATTGCCAAGCCAGGCTCAGGCAATTCCAATTGTCTCTCAACAACAGTATCCAAGTTTTTTCTGCCTTTCTTGCCGTATTTTTATTAGCGTCGCATAGTCAAGCGCAAGTCTTATTCAAGCACAGGCACCAGACCTGCTATATCTTCCTCGCATTCCACGACGATTTGTATGTAGACTGTACCGCTTTCGCTTGTTACCTGTTTTACGATCTCGTCAATCACGACACAGTCCTCGGGCATTCTTGCTTCCAAATCCTTTTTTGCTGTTTCTAATGCCACTGAAATAGCTTCATCCATAGTCAGATCAACTTGTCTTTCCATTATTTCAAAGCTTGTTTCAACAGTCAAGCCTATTGGAAGTTTTATTCCAAAAGGTGACAGAAACTTGTCAACAGTTTGTGTCTCATAAATCTCAAAGGGAGGCTCCCCTCCTATTTTCAGCTTTCGGTCTAAAAATCTTAGATATACCGTGTCATGAGATTTTTGTGTTTTCAGCCTCTGGGTATATACCATGGAGACAGGCAATGAGCTTTCATACCAAGTTTTTGCAATGACTTTGCCCAGTGCGTGGACATCACGGGTGCCAAAATCAGGATTCTTGCTTTGGAGCTTTCCTGAAACCAGCACCTGGCCTTTTCTGACCGTATCCCCTTCCTTTACAAGTGCATTCCCGGCATAAACCTCCATATTAGTTATCAGACCGTCTCTTTCAGCTACAATATTAAACGACTCATTGTTCTTTATCAAAACCGGCGGTTCTATACTGTCCTTTACAGTAACACTGAGTTTTACGCCTTTTATTTCGACTCCTACCCAGGCAAGCCCTTCTACTTCCAGAGCTATACGTGAAGCGATATTTTTTGGATCCAGCCCCCTTTTAAAGCTTCCCCTTCCTATACTCTCCACTTCCAAAACATTCAAAACCTGGGGGATCAATTCGGGTTTGCCGCAAATGATCTCAATATCCCAGATTATCGATGTCGAGAGGATCAAAAGAGAAGCAAAAAGCAGCAATCCAACCTTAAAACCTTTTTTCTTTTTAAATCTATATAAACAAAACGGTAATCCGCATTTTTTTTTAATATGCACCCTGCAGCCAGACTTTTTCGCCGCGGGCCTCATAAGTTTGAAACCCCTTATGCTTGCCTTCATTGATGCCGATTCAGCATCTTTTCTGACAATATCCCATAAAAGTATCTGTCGTTTTGAACAGATATTGATAAAGCGCTCCAAACTTCTGCCTGTGACTATAATAATAACATATCCCCTGATATAATTCCATAAATGCACCAGAAACATAAGCTTACCAACTCACTTTTACGCATCATAGTCGATATTTGATATCTTTCCTCCGATAATGATTTCTTCGCTTGTTATTTCCCTTATGTTAAGTCCGTCTCCGGTAACTTTGATCACACCGTTATTGGTATTTATCCGTATCATCCCGTTTTGAAAATCCATTATTCCTTTAAAATTCTCAATCAAAACCTCTCCGCGGCCTATCGCGGTAACCTTCGGGCGGTTACCGTAAGCATCGGCCGGTATCTCAAACAGACGGGCAAGTTTTTCTCCAAGACTTTCTCCAGGCTCTTTTTTGGCTTTTTTAGCTCCTTTTATTTTGTGTATTCCTCTTTTCATCAACCCTCACCTCTTGCATACTTTTCCAGTTCAAATACATTTCCAAATTCATAACCGGAGGCTCTGGCATACTCAATGATTGCATCAAGCGCTTCGGCATTATCCTTTGATACTGCGTGAAGAAGAATTATTTCACCATTATGCAGATTGTCAGTAACTTTTTTAAATGCGTATTCCCATCCTCTTTGTCGGTCAATTGCCCAATCATCATAGGCAAAGCTCCAGAACACATTTACATATCCAAGGTTTGATGTTATATTGAGGCTTCTTTCACTATACTCACCCTTCGGTG
>JAAYNO010000198.1 GCA_012520855.1 Clostridiaceae bacterium
CTCTCTCTTCCTCACTTCAGCGAGAACGCCTGCCTTCGCACATTGTCTCTTAAATCTTTTCAGCGCACTGTCAAGGGATTCGTTCTCCTTAACTCTTACTTCAGACACATCTATCCCTCCCCTCTGTAACGTACATACCGCCGTGCCAGGGGATTTATCCAGTCAGTGTGAATGGTAAACCATGTTATAGCACGTTATCTATTATATAATAGTGCTTTAAAAAGCGTCAACATATTTTTAGGTACATCATGTGTCTATATTATTTTTTCACTCAGTTTAGTCCCGCCAAGAACATGGTAGTGGAGATGAAAAACTGTTTGCCCGGCACTTTCACCGCAATTAACTATCACTCTGTACCCCTCGTTTTTTATACCGGTGATATCTGCAACCTTCTTGATCCCACGGTGTATATGGACTACATTCTCAATGTTCTCATCGTTTAAACCTTCAAGGCTGCTTATATGCATCTTGGGCACAACCAGAACGTGGACCGGTGTGGCAGGGTTTATGTCCTTGAAAGCATATACATATTCATCCTCATAGACTTTTGCCGAGGGAATCTCTCCCTTGATAATACGACAAAAAATACAGTTTTCCATAGAATCATCTCCTAGTATAACACAATATCATTGATGCATTTAACTATTTGTCCTTCTGAGCAAACTCAATATCATTCTAAGCAAAGAACATTCTTCGTATGTTCTCTCGGCGAAGAATCTTTTTATAAGATCCTTCACTACACTTCGTTTGACTTGCATGACTGCATGTTAGATTCTTCGTCGCTGCACTCCTCAGAATGACATAGGTTGAATGCGCTCCTCAGAATGACATAGGTTGAATGCGCTCCTCAGAATAACATAGGTTGAATGCACTCTTTCAGAATAAGAATCTGATTAATTCAACATAGAGGCAGCACGTTCTCTGGCGATTTCAAGGGCCTTGTCCATGCCTGAAGGATCCTTTCCTCCTGCCTGAGCCATATCAGGCCGCCCGCCTCCTCCGCCTCCGCAAGCCCTGGCGGCTTCCTTAATAATGTTGCCGCTATGGATACCTGCATCAACGGCGTCTTTCGTTGCGGAAACTATAAGATTTACCTTGTCATCTTTCGATGAGGCAAGGATCACCACCCCTGACCCGACCTTATTCTTCAGAGTATCCGACGCATTTCTAAGAGCATTCATATCAAGGCCATCTAATTTTGCAGTGACGATTTTCATTCCCTTTACAACAATGGCTTTTTCAATAAAGCTGTTAAGGGAACTGTTAACCATCTTCGAGTTAATATCTTCAAGCTCTTTTTTAGTGGTCTTAATCTCATCATAAAGGTTTTCGATCTTATTTACAATATCTTCAACAGAAGATTTTGCAGCCTCGGATGCATGCTTTAAAAGGCTCTCTTTTTCTTTGTAGTAATTGATTGCGTTAAATCCGGTTAAAGCCTCGATTCTTCTTACTCCGGCAGAGATTCCGTTCTCTGACAGTATTTTTATAAGACCGGCTTCCCCTGTTGAGCTCAAATGTGTCCCGCCGCATAATTCCTTGCTGTAATCACCGGTCGAAACAACCCTTACCAGATCGCCGTATTTCTCATCGAACAGGGCTATGGCTCCGGATTTCATTGCATCATCAACCGACATTTCTTCTGTTTTAACACAAAGGTTTTCAAGGATTTTCCCGTTTACTTCGTTTTCAACAGCTTCTATCTGTTCTCTGGTCATAGCTGAAAAATGAGTAAAGTCAAAACGCAGACGTTCATGGTTTACAAATGAACCAGCCTGGTTTACGTGGTCTCCCAGAACATTTCTAAGTGCTTTATGAAGCAAGTGGGTGGTTGTATGGTTTCTGGCCGCAGCTTTACGCCTGTCAATGTCGATCGATGCCGTAACCTTATCCCCAACATGAACTCCGCCTTCAATGATCTTGCCTAAATGAAGGTGTTTGCCATCAGCGGTCTTTCTGCAATCCCTGACCGACATCTTAAAGTTTGAGTTATATATAGTTCCGGAGTCGCCTGCCTGACCGCCGCTTTCGGCATAAAAAGGCGTTTTATCCAGGACAATGGTTACTTCATCATCCTGCTGCGCGCTGTCAGCCAGCTCATCATTCAGTACTATAAACTGCACGGTTCCATCTTCTGTGTACTTAGCATATCCGACAAACTCTGTTTTTGAAGTTTTATCGGTATTCGCAAAAAGATCCTTTTCCCAGGCTGAGCCTTCTTTGCTTTTATGCGCTTCTCTGGCTTTGTTTTTTTGAGCTCTCATCTCATTATGGAAACCTTCTTCATCAATTATGAGATTGTTTTCAGACGCGATCTCACGAGTTAAGTCCATAGGAAATCCATAGGTATCATGAAGCTTGAACACCATTTCTCCGGTCAGTTTATCAGAGCCATCGTTTTTTACCTGCTTCATATAATCCTCAAGAATGACCATTCCCTGATCAACGGTAGCATAGAAGCGCTCTTCCTCAAGACTTACGACTTTTTTTATATAATCCTGTTTTTCAATAAGGTTAGGATACGCTTTTCCGAAGCAGTCAATAACCGTATCCACTATTTCGGCCAAAAATACTCGGTTTATACCCAGGAGCCTTCCATGCCGTGCTGCTCTGCGTAACAGCCTCCTTAAAACATAACCTCTGCCTTCATTGGAGGGCAGGATTCCATCGGATACCATCATGGCAACACTTCTGACATGGTCTGTTATTACACGGATAGAAACATCCTTTTTATATTCCGTGCCATATTCTACACCGGCAATACGGCAAACATGGTCCAGAATAGAGCGAATAGCGTCAACCTCAAATATATTGTCTACATCCTGAATAATGCAGGCAAGGCGCTCAAGCCCCATCCCTGTATCTATATTCTTGCTGGCTAGCTCTACATATGTGCCGTCTTCCTGCTTGTCGAACTGAGTAAAAACATTGTTCCACACCTCAATATAGCGGTCGCAATCACAGCCCACGGTACAATCGGGTTTACCGCAGCCTTTATCGACACCTCTGTCATAATATATTTCCGAACATGGTCCGCAGGGGCCTATTCCATGTTCCCAGAAATTATCTTCCTTGCCCATGCGGAAAATCTTATTATGAGGTAAGCCTACATCCTTATTCCATATATCATAAGCTTCGTCATCCTTCTCGTAAACAGATACATAAAGCCTGTCTTCAGGTATTTCCAGTACTTTTGTGAAAAACTCCCATGCCCAGGTAATAGCTTCCTTTTTAAAATAATCACCAAAGGAAAAGTTGCCGAGCATTTCAAAAAAAGTACCATGGCGGGAGGTTTTTCCTACATTTTCAATGTCGGGTGTACGAATACATTTCTGACATGTAGCAATTCTTTTGGAAGGAGGAACCTCTCGACCTGTGAAATATGGCTTTAAAGGAGTCATACCTGCATTTATCAGAAGAATACTGGGATCGTTCTTCGGAACCAGCGAAAAACTAGGCAGCCGAAGATGCCCCTTGCTTTCAAAAAAGGATAAAAACATTTCCCTTAATTCATTCAGTCCATATTTTTGCATACGATTTTTCCGACCTCTCTGTTATTTGGATATTGGAAATAAGATGTTAGAAGTTGGATAATGAAAGTTGGCACAATCATATCATTCTAAGCACCACTGTTGTCATCCTGAGCGAAGCGAAGGATCTGACCTGTTATCCTGAACAAATTACATGCGAAGCATGTTCTCATTGCGAAGGATCTTTAAAGATTCTTCACTACGCTGCGCTCCGTTCAGAATAACAAAACAGATATACGAGCTCTCCAGGAGAACAATATGTTATAAAATTCTAAGATACAACTTCTTACTTCTTACTTCTTGCTATATCAATAATGATAAGTATACCCAAACCAAGATATATGCGTCAAGCAAGACTGAACTATTATGGCAGAATTAAACCCCTGATTGATATTTCAGGGGTTTGAACAAAGATCTCTGAATCATGTTTTAATTTAAAAATGGGAGCTTTTTCTCCCCGGCTGTTTATATCATGTGTCTCATAGCCATATATGCTCTTCCGGCGCACCGTCCTATATTTCTTCCGGTTCTTTTCATTGCTCTGATAGACCGATCCATCTTAAAATTTTCTTCAGCCATCAATGAAAATGCCGCACCTATCATCACACCAAGCAACATACCACCGCCAAATCCCGCTCTCATAAATTTTACCTCCTATTCTTCAGTTCCTTTACTATAGTATTTCAAAAAATCGCAAAATGAATTCATGATTTGTTTGACAGTTATTTTATGATGAAATAAAATTAACAAGGATTAAAAGTACAGGAGGTTTTTTATGCTTAAACCAGCCTTGTTTGAAACCATGAAAAATAAATTAGGCTTGAATATTTCATCAGTATTATTACCAGGACAAAATATTGATATGCAGCGCTGGTCTGTTATAGCATGTGATCAATATACTTCAGAACCAGGATACTGGGAAGATGTTGATAATTTTGTCGGCAACAGCCCTTCTGCTCTTAGGTTGATTTTCCCTGAAGTTTACCTGGAAAGCGAGACAGAAGATCAGAAGGCAATAAGAATTAAGAATATTAATGACAACATGACATTATATCTTAACGACAATGTGCTGTATGAACATAAAGATGCGGTTTTTCTTGTAGAACGGGTATTCAGTAACGGAAATACACGGCATGGACTTATTATGTCTGTCGATCTGGAGCGTTATGATTTCAATAAGGGCTCACAAAGCCTTATTCGTGCTACTGAAGGCACAATTATCGAAAGGCTTCCCCCCAGGATTCGCATTCGTGAAAATGCACAGCTTGAATTGCCTCATATCATGCTTCTTATTGATGACGCAGAAAAAACTGTTATTGAACCTCTGGTTTCAAAAGCCTCATCATTTTCCCAGGTCTATTCATTTGAATTGATGAAGCAAAGCGGCAGTATAAAAGGCTGGAAGATAAATGATGAGAATGTTATTGAAGATTTAGCAGCAGCTTTATTAAAGCTTGCAGATAAGGAAGATTTCAAGACACGCTATGGTTTAAAAGATGATAATCAGGATGTGCTTCTATTTGCCGTAGGTGACGGAAATCATTCTTTGGCAACAGCTAAAGCTTGCTGGGAGAACCTTAAAAAAACCTTAACTTCCGAAGAGCTTCAGGATCATCCTGCCCGTTATGCACTTGTCGAAATTGTTAACGTACATGATAACGGACTTGTATTTGAACCTATTCACCGCGTGGTTTTCAATGTGGAGCATGAGCATTTGCTTGATTCATTCGTCTCGTACTATAAAGATCGGGGCTGTAATGTAAGAATCGAAAAGGGATCTGGAAAACCCGAATCCTCCGGACACGCAATAAAATATGTTTCCTCAGAAGGCTATGGATATCTTATCGTCGAGTGTCCTTTATATAATATTGATGTTGGAACTCTTCAAAACTTTCTTGACGACTACTTAAAAAAGAATCCACAGGCGAATATTGACTACATCCACGGGGAAGAAATCACAGACAAACTGGGAAAACAACCTGGAAACATTGGGTTCTTCCTCTCAAAGATGGATAAGAACGAGCTTTTCAAAACTGTTATACTTGACGGTACCCTCCCAAGAAAAACCTTCTCTATGGGCGAAGCTTCAGAAAAACGGTTTTATCTGGAGGCAAGAAAGATCAGGTAATGGACTGTAAAGGTGCGACCACTTTGTCTCAAGCAACCAATATCCGATTTTAAAGGGGAGCGTAATTCGCTCCCCCTACTTTAATCAGGTTCATTATTATTTTACTTTAAGATCAAATCCTTGTTCACGAATGAAATTCAGTATTTCCTGGCGTACAGGATTGCTCTGTTTAAATCTGATGATTACCTGATCACTGAAGCTATCTACATTTTTGTCGGGTTCTCTCAGATCATAATAGGTACGCATTTCTTTGTCATATTCTTTAATCTCATCAAGATAATTTTCAAAATCAGTATAGGTATTCTCATAAACCCTCAGCCTCATTTCCATTCTGGGTTTAAGCTGTGGATTTTGATTGGGATATCCTATCCCAAGCCCCAGGACCGGGAATGTCAGTTCAGGAAGCTTAAGAATCTCACATATTTTTTTGGGATCATTGAGGATGCTTCCCAGATATACCGTTCCCAAGCCCATAGATTCTGCAGCAGTCACAACGTTTTGGGCCATTAAACACGCATCTGTGAACGATGAAAAAAATCGATCCATATCTTTTGCAGTTTCTCCAAAATAATTCTTTTCTTTCGCAATTTGATAGTTCCTATACTGATCAACAATGAAAATAAGAAGTTCAGGCGCTCTCGCCACATACTCCTGATTGCAGATCCCGGCTATTTTCTTTTTTATTTCCGGATTTGTAACACGTATAATGGAACAAGCCTGCATGCCTGTAGACGTAGCCGTACGCCTTGCTACTTCAATTAACTGCTCAAATATTTCATGCGATATGCTCTGATCCTTGAACTCCCTGATCGTACGGTGTTCGATCTGTTTTTGAATTGTTTCATTCATACCTTTCATTGTGCTCCTCCCGATTTATTATTTTCTTTGCTTTGCAAATTCTATTTTTCTACACCAGCTTGCTGCACAACATCAAATAAACGCTTATTTAGGAATATCCTCTCTTTGCCAACCTTCTGAGATACCAGGAATCCTTTTTCTTCTAATGATGATAAATAATTTGATGCTGTTTTCCTTGTTATATTAAGTCCTTTTTCTATATATACGATTTTA
>JAAYNO010000199.1 GCA_012520855.1 Clostridiaceae bacterium
AGAGAATTCAGAAAAGACTCGGTTATATGTCACCGAAAGAATATCTCAAATCATTGAAAGCAGAGAAACTAGAGAGGACAGACAGGGTAGCTTAGCAAATTGTCTACAAAAAAGTTGACGTCCCGTAAAAATCTGTACAACTGGTTAATAAAATAGTAAACTTGTGTAAGGAAGCAATTTCCTTGCACTTTTATTTTATACTAATTTTTACCTTTCGGAGGTCGAATGTCCAATCAATCATATAGCTGTGACGAATTAAAAACAAAAATCAGAAGCTTGAAGAAACTGGAGAAGAAAATACGGTTTTCTGATCTACATACTTCAGACAGCGGTAAAATCCGAAGCTTTGTTTGGGATGAATTTTTTGACCTGGGTAAAGAATACAAAGGGAAGGCAAAATACTCGCTGAGCAAATTGGCTGCCATGACTAAAGAAGAAATAAGAGAAGTTATTGACGAGTATTTCTTTCATGTCTATTACAGGTTTTATAAGGAAAACGGTATTTTAAGCGTTCAATTATATGATCCCGACATTCTTGCCAGAATTGGTCTTCCATTTGATGCCGATAGTAAAGATATAAAGAAAAAATTCCGTGAGCTTGCTAAAAAATATCACCCCGATACCGGAGGCGACAGTAAAAAGTTTATTGAGCTGATGGAAAATTACAAAAAACTGACTGATGATCATATAACAAAATAAGCTATGTAACTGGATTACCAGCTATCTTTTATTGAAAAATGGATAAATATGATTTAAAAGGGCAAGGGAGGAGTTTGATGAGACGGTTCATTCTATCTTTGGATCAGGGGACGACCAGTTCCCGCACTATTTTGTTTGATTTAAACTGCAGAATTGTTGACAGTGCTCAATCCGAGTTTCCGCAAATATATCCTGCTGCAGGATATGTGGAGCACGATCCCTATGATATTCTGGAATCCCAGCTAAAGACAGTTCGGGAAGTATTAAAACGCGCAAATGTTCTGCCAAAAGAAGTGGCCGCCATAGGGATAACCAACCAGCGTGAAACCGCCATTGTGTGGGAGAAGGAAACCGGTAAACCTGTTCATAACGCTATAGTATGGCAGTGCAGACGAACGGCTCCCTTGTGTGAAGAATTGATAAAATCAGGACTTAAAAACCATGTGCAGGAAACCACAGGACTTATAATCGACGCATATTTTTCAGCTACAAAGATACGGTATATTCTGGATCATATACCCAATGGTCAGGAGCGAGCCGAGAGCGGCGAACTGCTATTCGGAACCGTTGATTCCTGGCTGATCTGGAATCTGACCGGAAGGCATGCCACAGATTATTCAAATGCAGCACGAACCATGCTTTTTAATATACACACTCTTGATTATGATGATGTTCTTTTATCTCAGCTTAATATACCTCGCTGCATTCTTCCCGAAATATTGCCCTCAAGCTGTATTTTTGGTGAAGTCAAGCCGTGTATCCAAGGTCTGGAGGCTTTGGCGGGCGTTCCGGTTGCCGGGGTGGCCGGGGACCAGCAGGCGGCTTTGTTCGGGCAGGCTTGTTTTTCGCCTGGTCAGGCAAAATGTACCTATGGTACAGGCAGTTTTCTTATGATGCAGACAGGCAACAAGCCAGTTAAAAGCGAAAATCGTCTGCTGACCACAATCGCATGGGGAATAAAAGACCAGATCTCATATGCCCTGGAAGGCAGTGTTTTTAATTCAGGCAGCGGTATCAAATGGCTTAAAGATGAGCTTGGTCTGATTTCTGATGACCCGGAGATCGATATTCTGGCAGAATCTGTTGAAGATTCGAACGGGGTATATTTTGTATCAGCTTTTACCGGGCTTGGCGCGCCTTATTGGGATATGTATGCCAGAGGAGCTATGCTGGGGATCACCAGAGCCACCACAAAGGCACATATGTGCAGGGCGGTATTGGATGGGATCGCATACCAGGTATATGATCTGGCCCGCACAATGGAGATGGACAGCGGCTGTAAGCTGATTGAAATCAGGGCTGATGGCGGTGCGTCGGTATCGGATATAATGCTTCAGTTCCAATCCGACATATTGAGGATCCCGGTAAACAGAGCAAAATGTGTAGAATCGACCGCCTTAGGAGTATCGCTCCTGGCGGGGCTTGCCATAGGTGAGTATAAAGATCTGGATGATATAAAAAGACGATGGGAAAGTGATCGCATATTTACCCCTGGGATGGACAGCAGCAAGTGTGGATCATATATTCGCGGCTGGCATCGTGCGGTAGAAAGAGCAAAGAGTTGGGAGGAGAATTAAGTGGATAACAGACCTTATGTATCCTGGGACTTGATGAATTCATTTTTGATTGATGCTTTTGCAGGGTACGGCGTCCCGCGGGAGGATGCCGAAATATGTGCCGATGTGTTGCTTGAAAGCGATCGCAGAGGTATTGAGAGCCATGGCTGCAACAGGTTTAAACCAATTTATATCGACCGTATCGTTGATGGCATTTTAAAACCTGTAACGAAGATTGACATTCTTAAGGATACTCCTGCCACGGCAGTACTTGATGCCAATGACGGCATGGGGATGGTTGTAAGTCACAAAGCGATGATAATGGCAATAGAAAAAGCCCGCAAGTACGGTTTGAGTATGATAGCGGTCAGGAACTCTTCCCATTACGGAATAGCCGGATATTGGGTAACCATGGCTACCAAAGCCGGTATGATCGGTATAACCGGAACAAATGCACGGCCTTCGATTGCCCCGACTTTCGGTGTTGAGAATATGCTTGGCACGAACCCACTTACTGTAGGGTTCCCAACAGATGAGGAATTTCCTTTTGTGCTGGACTGTGCCACATCTATAACCCAGCGGGGCAAGATCGAATACTATGCCAGAAACGGAATGGATACCCCCAAAGGAATGGTCATCGGGGAAAATGGCGAAGCTATGACCGACAGTCCTCAGATCCTCAAGGATCTGGTTTCCGGAAAAGCTGCTCTTGCACCCCTGGGAGGTATAGGGGAAGAACTGGGAGGATATAAAGGATATGGTTATGCAACTGTAATCGAGGTATTATCAGCAGCTCTTCAGGCGGGGAGCTTCCTTAAGATGCTGACAGGTATAGATGTAGAAGGAAAGAAAGTTCCCTATCGTTTAGGACATTTCTTTATTGTAATCGATCCGGAAGCCTTTTTGGGGCTGGACAGCTTTAAAAAGACCTGTGGAGATATCCTCCGACAATTGAGAACTTCTAAAAAAGCTCCCGGCCAGGAACGCATCTACACTGCAGGTGAAAAAGAATACCTTGCATGGCTGGAAAGAAAAGATAAAGGGGTGCCCGTAGGTGAGTCGGTACAAAAAGAAATTATAGAAATTCGCGATAAACTGGGTCTTCCGTATATGTTCCCATTTGAGTAGCAACGGTATATGGATATTCATTATCAATAGTAATATGGGGGGATTTTTATGCTGAGAGAGTTTTCTTTTGAAGGAGCTCAGAATGCCAGGCTTCAGGGATATGTATTGGAGCCGGAAAGCAATGTTCCGGTCAAGGCTTTGATGGTTATTATACATGGGCTCGGTGAGCATGCCGGAAGATATTTTAAATATGCTGAAGCTTTTACCCGGCAAGGCATTTGTATATATGCAATGGATCTTCGAGGCCATGGTAAATCTCCCGGCAAAAGAGGCCATACTGCCCCCAGACGCCTTATCCTTGAAGATGTGGATATTCTTTGCCGCATTGCAATAAAGGATTTTCCGAATACACCGCTCTTTATTTACGGTCATAGCATGGGTGGTAACATAGGGCTTTATCACAGGCTGCATGGTAAATTCAGACCAAAGGGATATATTATTACGTCTCCATGGATAACACTGTATAAACAGTTATCCGGTCCGACGATTGCCCTTATGAAGATCATATCAAAATTTACACCAAATTTATGTATCAGAAATAATCTCGATATTAAAGACCTGTCCAGCGATCAAAGCCAGATCGATGCAGGCACAGACCCCTTATATCACGGATATGTATCTGTTCAGACAGGTTTGGACTGCTTTGAAGGAGCCAGGGAGATTTTAAGAAACTCTTATATGGGGAAAGAAGACCTTTTGCTTCTGCATGGAATTGATGATCATATATGTTCTGTGGAAGGAAGCAGGCTGTTTATGAAAAATGCCCCAAAGTCCTGTACCTATGTGGAGTTTGAGAAAAACTACCACGAACTGCATCACGATAAAGACAGAGAGAGGGTCGCTCAGGCAGTAAGCCACTGGATATGGGAGAGAGTATAATTGATTTGATAAAACCAAAAACATCAGTTTAAAATACAAGAATGATTGCTATTGAGTTTTATAACCGGATTATTTATTGCCTGACAGGCATAGAAGGTCTTAAATATTTTATAACATAAAATATTCGAAGCATAAATTTATTATTTTTATGGTTTAATAGATTTTTTGACTAAAGTTAGCAATATAACAGTGTTTCAGGTTGTATTTTTGTTGGATAGAATATAAAGAGAAAATATTTATTTTTTTATGGGGGGAGATTTCTGCTATGAGAATTCTAAAAGGGAAAACTTCATCCGGTAAGAGAAGAACCCCAAACAGTTCTGCATCTAGGCTACCGGATTCGAACAAGAAAAATTTGAGGCATAAAGTGCAAGACCTTGTAAGATTGGGATTTTTCAACAGTATACGGACAAAACTGATTGCCGGTTTTTTGATCACTATAATTCCAATTGTACTATTAGGCGTTATATCCTATAATAACGCTTTTAATTCAATAAAGGATACTGCAGCAAAAGCTTCATATGAAACACTGAAACAATTGGGAAAGAATATCGAGACAAAACTAAGCAGTTACGAGGATATATCAGCACAGATACTTATAAATGACGGTATCCAGGAGTATTTGATCGCGGATTCTGCTGATGCTGCAGAATATCTGCAGAACTATCAGGAAGCATGGTCCTTCATTAGGAATTATACATATACGAACCCGCAAATATATAATATCACGGTGTTTTTAAATAACGGTAAAACAATTGATACTTCAATAAACTACTATCCGGATGATGCTTTCGATAGAATAAGCGGCAGCGATCTGGTGGCTAAAGCGCGGGAATTATCAGGGAGAGCATTCTGGGTAGGCAGGCATGAGGAGATTGATCAACAGCTTTCAAATAAGAATATAAATTATGGTTTGTCCTTAGTAAGACAAATTAATGATACATATGTTGCCGAAGAAAAAGGCTTACTGATTGTTGATATTAAAGCTGAACTGATTGAGTCGATTTTGCAAGAAATCGATCTTGGCAATAACAGCGAACTTCATCTGATAAGCCCTGACAAAAGGGATATTGCTGTTGAAATGGCTGATGGGGAAAGTAAGATTATTGAAGCAGATGATACCAGTAACCTTATAACCGACATGAGCTTCTATTCAAATATATCTGATGAAGAAGGAACCTTTATAGATAAATATAAAGGTCAGGAGCACATGATAATATATACCAAAATCAATACTTCAATCGGGGATACAGGCTATACTCTTGTGGGTCTTGTTCCAACATCGAATTTCAGGGAGGCAGCAGGCAGTATTCGTACAGTAACTGTTATTTTTACTTTAGTCGCTATCGCTATTGCTTTAGTAATAGGATTTTATCTGGCGATAGGAA
>JAAYNO010000200.1 GCA_012520855.1 Clostridiaceae bacterium
TGTTGCATCTGACAGACTGGGTGAAATATTCGATCTTTCCCTTGAGCGGGAAGAAAACGAGAACAAAAAGATCAGGCCTGAGGATCTTAAGGGAGATATAGTCATAAAAAATTTAGATTTTCGTTATGGTACAAGAGCATTAGTCTTAAAGGATATTAGCCTTACTATAAAGCAAGGGGAAAAAATCGCGCTGGTCGGTGAAAGTGGTTCTGGTAAAACAACCCTTGTGAAACTGTTGATGAATCTCTATCCATGGGAAAAAGGGGACATTACTATAAAAAACTACAATATCAAAGACATTGCATACGATTCCCTGCGTGAAAGGATAGCGTATATATCGCAGGATATTTTTATGTTCAGCGGAACCATAAGAGAGAATCTTTGCCTGGGAAGAAATGATATCGATATGAACGATATAGTTGAGGCTTGTCAAATGGCTCAGGCACATGACTTTATTAATAAGCTTCCGCTAAGATATGAAACACACCTTGAAGAAAACGCAGCAAACTTATCAGGAGGCCAAAAGCAGCGCCTGGCCATTGCGAGGGCTATTCTTAAAAAACCGGATATTTTCATTATGGATGAGGCTACAAGCAATCTTGACTCAATAACTGAAAAAGCTATTGAACGAACCATTGAAACTGTCTGTAAAGGGGTAACCGCAATTATAATCGCCCACAGACTGAGTACTATAAAAAGATGTGACCGCATTTATGTAATGGATGACGGAAGAATCATTGAAATGGGTACTCATAAAGAATTAATGGACAGACGGGGAAGATATTATGAGCTCTGGAAAGAACAATTACCCGACGATGATGAAAAAGATGAGGATACGGAAAACGGAAATATCCTGACTGACGGGAATGAAAGCGAAGCTTCGCCTATACTATCCATTCCCGGACTCTACATTCCGAGTTATTACACATCATCGGCGGAAGCCGCAGCTTCTGATGAAACAGGTGGAGGGGGGTTAAATTCATGAAAGCAATTCTAGTAGATATAAAGGACATAAGCGACAGTCGGGAAGTCTATCAATCAAAGCCTCACCCCTTTCTGTGGATTTTTACATATATACTTCTTGCTTTTCTGGGAAGTGCCATACTGTGGGCTTCAATCGGCAAGATAGAGATTGTTGTAAAAGCTAATGGACAGGTAAGACCAGCTGCAGGCATCAGTACTGTCAGGAATCTATATGGTGGAGTAGTAAAAGAATTAAAGTATGAGCAGGGGGCTTCTGTAAAAAGAGGAGACTTGCTTTATACGATAGAGCATGATGCGCTTACAATTGAAAAAGAAAATCTGGAAAGGCAGCTTGATGAGTTTAATCTGGAACTTAAAAATCTAACTAAATACCGCCAGTCAATCATTTCAGAACAAAACACATTTGATGAGAATACAGAACCTATGTATTTTCAAAAGGTAAATAAACTGCTGCTCGAAATTGAATTTGCCAGAATAGATGCAGATTATAAGGTCGTGAAGCTTGATGAGGAAGTTAAAATCAACAAAACCCAGCATGCAAGATACATTAATGAAAAAAACAGTGTTGAAAACTATATAAAATCCCTTGATGAAAATAAAAACCTGATTGATAATAAATCAGATACAGACATGGAGTATCATCGAAAATATGAGAATTATCATATCACTTGCAGAGATATTAACAGAAAGTATGATGAGCAGGCAAACCAGATAAAGGCAAGCAATTATGAAGCACTAAAACTGACACTTGATGAAGAAAGAAAATTAAAGGATGCATATTCGACGTTGCTTGAATGTATAACAGAGGACAAGATACTATTTGCATCGGATGATGAATTTGCTTATTTATATAATGATTATCTTCTGCAACTAAGGGATCTGGAGAGCCAGTATAACGAAGCTAAGGGTATATACGAAGCGTATAAATCAATGGAGTTCTTTGGAGTATCAAAATATGAGATCGAAAATGCAAAAATGCAGATGGATAAAGCAGAGGGAGCGTTTACAAATTTTAAGACAGGTTACAAGGCCGATATTCAGAAAATCGTCAAGGATAAAGAAAAGAGCATAATGGAGCTTGAAAGCAGAATAAGCGGATCTTTGGATAAAGAAACCTTACTTAACCTGAATGAAGAGGACAGGGAGAATTCGCTTAAAAAGCTGTACCTGGAAGAACGTCAGAACATGCTGGATTACAAAGAAAGCCTAATTGATAGAATTAATTCACTCAACTTAAGCATTAAGCTTGGGGAAGCAGAGTTAAAATCATTGAAAACCAATGCAAAGGATTCGTCCGAAGACCAAAGCGGTCTACTTTATATCAACAGATTAAAGGCTCAGGAGATTGTGGCGACTGACGAAAGAATAAAAAGCATTGAAGAAAACATTAAATCACTGAAGCAGAGTATAAAAAAGATAGAGATTGATATTAACAATGCTATTGTTACCGCCAGCATTGACGGAGTAGTCAATGTTTTATATGAGATGCTTCCCGGAGATTTTTTATCCGGTGGACAGGAAGTTCTCACAATTATTCCGGATAATAACACTGCGTATACCATGCAGATATATGTAAGCAATGAGGACATTGGTGAATTAAAAGTAAATGATACAGTCAAGTATAATTTTGCAGCCTTGCCAAATAAGGAATACGGTGAATTAAGAGGACAAATAGTCAGTATATCAAAAGATGCAATGTTAAACGAGGCAAGCGGCCAGAGCTTCTATATAGTTAAGGCTACGGTTCCGGGTACCACGCTTATAGGAGCTAATGGAAAGCAAGGAGAAATCAAGGTTGGTATGCTTTGTGAGGCTAATATTATTACCAAACAA
>JAAYNO010000201.1 GCA_012520855.1 Clostridiaceae bacterium
GATCACGGCCATGAGCGGATTGCTGGAGGGTGATCCTTCCTCCGGACTTACATTTGATGAATTATATTCATTTCAGGATGAGGATGGCTCATTCAAGCTGCTTGATTCATATGAGGTTCCGGGCGATGCGAGAGTAGATTTTTGCCATACACCCACATATATAGGTTCGGCAATCCTCATGAAAAAGTATCTTGACGGGGAGGTCAGTTTAAAGGACAAACTGGAAAAAGCTCTTGGTGCCAGTTTGAAAAGCGGCCTGCTTGGTCATGGTTATGATGCGGAATCCGGACGCATTACCGCATTGTATATTTTTATCAAAGGCGGATTGCGTGAATTTCTTGAAAACCATTACTACATTTGTCCTGAATTTCATGATCTAGTACACAATATTGTTCATCAGTACAATTCAAATCTGTTTTGGGGACACACAAAAGGAACCTGGGGAGAGGACTATGCCTCGGAATGGCAGGAAATCGTCGATAATCTCAAATTAAGCAGGCGATTATATATCGCCTACGGCAGTAACATGGACAGGACGCAAATGCTTACACGCTGCCCGAATGCTATACTGACAGGGAAAACGTATCTTGAAGATTGGGAGCTTACGATGCCTCATTACGCGAATATTGAAAGAAAAGAAGGGAAAAAGACACCTGCACTCGTATGGCAGATTACCAATAAGGATGAGACAGTATTAGATAGTTATGAAGGCTATCCCAAAGCGTACGAAAAAATTAATGCCATAGTTAAAATTGATGGTAAGCCGGTATCAGCCATGGCCTATGTTATGACTGAAGAGTATAAAAAGACTAAAAAAACACCTCGCAGTGGATATATAGAACAGATACTAAAAGGTTATCGCGAAGCCGGGTTTAACAAAGAAGAATTTCAAATGTGAGAAAACTCTCGCAAACTATTTTCTTAAGCCTTGATAAAACATAATAATTGTGTTACTATAAAGCTATAAAAAGTGCGTTAAGGAGTCACAAATTGGAACATAAAAATATTAATTACAAACACAATATGGAACGAAAAATTGTTGCTTACTTAAAAAAGTGGAAAGACTCACCAGAAAGGATGCCACTTATTATACATGGTGCCAGACAGGTTGGAAAAACATACACAGCGCTGTCTTTCGGTAAGGAGTATTATAAAAACACGGCATATTTTAATTTTGAAGACAATATCGAGATAGGGAACATATTTAAAAGAGATTTAAATCCTGAACGGATTGTAAAGGAGTTATCGGCAAAATCAGGGCAGACCATTTTTAAAGGAGATACCCTGATTATCTTTGATGAAATACAGGCTTGTGAAAGAGCACTCACCTCCCTGAAATATTTTTGTGAAAACGCATCTGGATATCATATTATTGCCGCCGGAAGTCTTTTAGGTGTTGCTATGAACCGGGAGACATATTCGTTTCCTGTAGGGAAAGTAAATATTATAACTCTTTATCCCATGGATTTTGAAGAATACTTGTGGGCTATTGGTGAAAAGCCGATTGCAGAATTAATTCGCCATTCTTTTAATACTGATGAACCTTTATCAATCCATGAAACAGCTTTGGATCTGTACAAATCATATATTTTAATCGGGGGAATGCCACAAGCTTTATTGGAGTACCTTGCAGAGAAGGATTATAATTTTGTAATGGCTGCACAGAAGAATATCAACGATGCATATATAGCTGATATGGCAAAGTATGCTACACCCAATGAGACTACAAAAATCATGGCAGCGTTTAATAGCATCCCTTCCCAGCTTGCAAAAGCCAATCGGAAGTTTCAATATAAAGTAATAAAATCTGGGGCCAGAGCTTATGAATATGAAACTCCCCTGGAGTGGCTGAGGGCATCCGGAGTAGTTATTAAGTGCAATAAAGTAAAAGAAGGGAAATTACCTCTGGCTGCTTTTGCAGAAAATGATTTCTTCAAGGTATATATGACAGATACCGGCTTGCTTTGTTCCAAATTCGGCATTCCTCCCAATGCTGTTTTGGCAAATATGCCTGGCTTGGATAGTTTTAAGGGAGCATTGGCTGAAAACTACGTGGCATCAGCTCTGATCATAAATGGTTATACGCCATATTATTGGGAGTCACAGGGAAAGGCTGAAGTAGATTTTGTGATTCAGGATTATGAAGGGAATATAATACCCATCGAAGTTAAGTCTTCTGACAATGTACGATCGAAAAGCCTGAACCAGTTTATTAGCAGGTATAAGCCAAAATATTCTATCAGAATTTCGGCGAGAAATTTTGGGTTTGAAAGCGGAATCAAGTCGGTTCCTCTGTATGCTGTTTTTTGTATTTGTTTTTAACATGGCTTTATCTATATTGAATTCAAAGATACCGTTACTGATCCCAAAAGAATATCATTGTTATGGACGCTATATACCTGCGATTATCGCATCATACACAAACCTGCTGCCAAAAAACACAAGAAGCGCACCAAGTACGGCAATTAGGATGCGGTAGATTTTATGGTTGAGGAATTTGCGGGTAGTTCCGACAATCACTGATACAAAACCATACCATATAAAGTCGGCCATAATATGACCTATATAATATACAATAACACCTGTAAAACCCAGGGTGTTATAGGACTGCATGACAAAACCCAGTCCGACAACTGCCCACCATAAAATAAAGTAAGGGTTTGCAGCGCTGATTATAAAGCCTGACACCAGCATGCCGCCTTTGTCAGCGCTGTCATTATCCAATTCAATCGATACTTTGTCTCTTATTGAATTTATTATCATGTCAAGACCCATATAAGCCAGCATCAGTCCTCCTGCAATTCCAATGACGATTTGGGCTGCATTGGATTTCAGGACCGTATCGAATCCCAGAAAGATAAGCAATATCAGAACCAGTTCCAAAACAGCATGTCCTGTGGCGATGATAAAGCCTGCCCGAGGTCCGTGGGACATTGATTTGCGGATCGTATATGTAAGCAGCGAACCGGGCATCATTGCTCCGGAGAAGCCCACTGCAAGCGCGGATAAAAATATTGCAAGCATAAAGTTATCGGCATACCCCTTTTAGTACGATTATTTTTTATCTTCTGCGCTATATCATATCACAAAAAAGCTTCGGATCATATTTCGGAGCAATAGGAACAAAGCCCGGGAGTTTTTTTATTGTAACGTAAGGTGGGGACAAGCATATTATGTAATAGAAAATATTGCATTAGAATGTGAGGCGCTTATATTGTCGAATTTATTGGTTACTACCGGGGTAATGCGTTCAGACTCCACAATGAGCAGAATTGTTGTAGAATTTGAAAATACAAGTGACAGGAATCAGGAGGTTATTTTGCAGGTGCTCAGCTGGGACCTCAATACTCCTACTGATTTGCTTGCACCTACCCTTATAATGATTCCGGTCGGCGAGATACAGGTAAGGTTCATACCTGCTGCCGACAACTTTGCTTATGAGGTAAGGGTGAAAATACCCAAAAACAACAGGGTGATCGTAACTTCCTTTGCCGAGACAGAAAACAGAACGCTGATCCATGGCAACACTGTTTTATTCCCGGATTTCAACATAATATCTTCATGCGATTCTGCCATTGAAATCCCTCTGCCGCCGCCTAATTTACAGGTTACGATAGAAACACCGGAAGAACAAAATAATTCAAGTCAGGGGTAAGAGGAGAAACTAAACAAGCTGATCCCGAATCAACTAATTAAAAAGCGAGTTAATTCAAGTGATTTCACAAAAATTAACTCGCTTTTGTTGGTGACCCCAGGGGGACTCGAACCCCCGTTACGGCCTTGAAAGGGCCGTGTCTTAACCTCTTGACCATGGGGCCGTATGGTAATGGTAGCGGCGGTCGGAATCGAACCAACGACACTGCGGGTATGAACCGCATGCTCTAGCCAACTGAGCTACGCCGCCATAATACGGTCACAATTTGTCGCGCGACGCTATTACATAATAGCAAAGACCTATATCCACGTCAAGTGTTTTTTAAAAAAAAGCCCCTTAAACAAGGACGATAGCCTTGATTAATTTTTTCCAGTTGTGTTATCCTATACACATTGGCAAGGTCTTTTACCTTACTGATCAGGAGGTTTAGAGATATGAAAGAAAGAATATACACCATACCTATAAATGAGGCTTTTGATCAGGACAGTGAATGTCCGCTTTGTATATGCGAATCAAAGCTTGAGGATGACTCCCTCAGGTATTTTGTAGGACCTGCTATGATGGAGCCTGATTGCAGAATAGAAACCAACAGGACCGGGTTTTGCGCAGACCATTTCAACAAGTTATACAATCTCCAGAAGGACAGGCTTCCGCTTGCATTGGTTATTGACACCCATCTTACCGAGCAAATCAAAGATCTCGGGAGCATTTACAAAAAACATGAAAAGGGTTTGAAAAACCTATATGAGAAGGGAGCTCTGGAAGCTTTGACCGAAACGATAAAAGGCAGAAGCAGCTTAGCAGGCAGAGCCATAGATGAGATCGTCAATAAACTTAAGGAATTAAAAAATACATGTGCCGTATGCGATAAAATGAACAATAATATGGACAAGCTTATTGACAACACACTTTATTTATACAGGAGAGAATCTGAATTCAAGAAAAAGTTTTTAAACTCAAAAGGATTTTGCTTAAAACATCTTGAAGCCCTGTTAGCAAAAGCCCGAGAGGTGTTTTCACCTGTTATTCAGGCAGAGTTTTTGGTTAACCTGTTTACTTTGGAGTTAAAGGAGCTTAACCGGGTCCAGGATGATGTAAATTATTTCACTAAAATGTTTGATTACCGTAATGCCGGAGCTGATTGGAAAAACTCCAGGGATGCAGTTCCCAGAAGTATTGAGAAAATAGTCGGAGCATTGAACTTAAAGCGTTGATACATAATGAAATGGAGGGCTAAATGAAACAAAATAAATATACTATTCATGATTTGCTTGATATTATGGCTAGATTGAGGGCTCCTGACGGCTGCCCCTGGGATAGGGAGCAGGATCATAAAAGCCTGAAACGTTACCTTATTGAAGAAGCTTATGAGGTTTTAGAGGCGATAGATGAGGAGGATCCCGGGAAACTATGTGATGAGCTGGGGGATCTGCTTCTTCAGGTTATATTTCATGCCCAGATAGCAAAGGAAAACGATTTGTTCGACTTTGGGGATGTAACCCATGGCGTAAGTGCGAAAATGATTAACCGGCATCGTCATGTATTCGGAGAGGAAGAAGCTGAAACAGCAGATGATGTAATGTCGATCTGGGAAAAAATAAAGAAGGAAGAAAAGGGCTTAAATACACAGACCCAGGTATTAAAGGAGGTTCCCGGCAACCTTCCGGCACTTATGAGGAGCTTCAAGGTTCAGCAAAAAGCAGCCCAGGTAGGCTTTGACTGGGATGACATAAATGATGCCATGGCAAAGGTAAAAGAGGAAGTCCAGGAACTGGAACAGGCGTATAAAAAGGGTGCAGAATCCGATATCGAAGAAGAACTGGGAGATCTTTTGTTCGCTGTGGTAAATGTATCAAGGTTTCTTAATGTTCAGCCTGAGCTTGCGCTGACAGCCACTGTCAATAAGTTCATACGCAGGTTCGAATATGTTGAAGCCATGGCAATGGAGCAGGGCAGGCAACTTAACGATATGTCCCTTAAAGATATGGACGCTTTGTGGGATGAAGCTAAAAATATTGAAAGAAAAGAAAAGGGAGAGGGGTAATTTGCGTATTGATAAGTTTTTAAAGGTAAGCCGCATTATAAAAAGAAGAACATTAGCCAATGAAGCATGCTCAAAGGAAAAGGTGATGATAAACGGGCGTACCGCCAAACCGGGAAGTGAAGTCAAAGTGGGGGATATCGTGGAGATCCGGTTTGGGGAGAATGTTACCAGGATTAAGGTACTTAAGGTGTCAGAGCATGTTAAAAAAGAAGAAAGCATAGAAATGTATGAGCTCCTGTGAGAAAACAGGAGCTTTCTATATGTCACATATTTTCTGATTTAGGTCATATGAGACAGAGCTTGTGCATAAAATTCATGGGCGGAACTTTATACTCATGGATCTATAGACTATTTTTAAGGAGGTGCTATCATGCCTGAAGAACGAAAGAGTTTTGAGCAGAGGGCACAAAACATTATCTTGAAAGACAGAAGACGCCTTATGATATCAGGGGTGAGGCATGTGGAAAGCTTTAATGAGGACTGTATCGTTCTTGATACTGAGCTGGGCATTCTGGTTGTAAGAGGCGTTGGCATGCATATCAACAAGCTCAATGTAGAGACCTCCGAGCTTGATGTGGAAGGTGATATCGGAGCATGTGAATATCTGGACAACAATGGTCCGCAAAGAAAAGGGGGCTTCTTCTCGGGGCTTTTCAGATAGAGAGGCGGCTTAAGGTATGCAGAGTAGTGTGGTATATGAGCTGACTGTGTTTGGCGGAGCGGGTGCTGCAGGAGTTCTTATTGCCTTTCTCTATGATATATTCAGGCTAAAGCGTCGAATAGTCAGAACCAGGACAGTTATGGTTCATATTGAGGATACATTTTTTTGGCTGATAGCATCAATAGTAATATTTTTAGCATCCTATATAATCAGCAGCGGAGAAACAAGGGCATATTTCTATGCAGGCGCTTTTCTTGGAGCCCTTTTATATATAGGCTTATTAAGTAAGCCTGTATTATGGCTGTTAACTCAGTTGATAAAAATTATTGCCTGGCCAATATGTAAGATGATTGAATTTATGAAACCGGTCATCGGAAAGGTCAATCTCAGAACGAAAAAAATAGCGGGAAAAATTCGAAACAGGCTGGCTTTAGAGGGGTATAGAATAAAAGTGGATTTTGTAAGGCTCCGCAACACGTTTACAAAAAAGTAAGACAACACAGAAGAACCGTCCCACTGTGTTCTGTGTTTATTTTAATGTTTTAATTATGCCGGAATATGGTATAATATTTATAAGGTATTTATGCAAAAGATAAAGGGTTGATGGAAGTGGCGGTACAGAAGAAGAAAAAGGGATGGTGGTTAATGCCGCTTATGGCGGGAGTTCTCATTTATGCTGCCATAACCTTTACTGCCCAGTCAAATGATTTGTACATACTAAATCTTGAAATAAAACAATTGGAACAGAAAATTGCCAGAGAAGAGGAAGAAAAACGTCGCTTGCTGGAAGAGAGAGATGAGATTTCAAGTGACGAGAGCATAGAAAAGATTGCCAGAGAAAAGCTAGGCATGGTAAAAGACGGTGAACGTGTTTTTGTGGATACAAACAAATAACCTTCCATGAGGAAGGTTATTTTATTTGATCAGAGATGACGTGCTGGCATGTAACTTACAAGTCCGGTTATATATCCAGACCTTTGACTATTTCCTTAAGCGATTTGGCCGAGTATTCCAGAAGTCTTTGCTCCTCCTCTGTAAGAGGGACTTCCAGAACACTATTTACACCATTTCTGTCCACTATCGTAGGTACACTGAGAGCTACATCCGAAAGACCATATTGCCCCTGCAGAATGCTTGAAACAGTCAAAATGGAATGTTCATCACGCATAATAGCCTCAACGATTCTCTCAACGGCAAGAGCAACGGCATAATAGGTTGCGCCTTTGGCATCAATAATTTCATAGGCAGCGTTTTTAACCTCATTAAAAATTTGTTCCCGGTTTTGATGGCCGTTACAGCTTTTACAGGTAGAACAATAGACATCCATGGGCATACCGGCAATTGTCGTAAGGCTCCAGGCCGGTAACTCGGTATCTCCGTGTTCTCCTAATATATATCCGTGCACATTACGGGCATCGACCCCCACATGCTGTCCGATCAGATATTTAAAACGAGCGGTGTCTAAAACAGTACCCGAGCCTAATACACGGTTTATAGGGAAGCCTGAGATCTTCCAGGTAACATAGGTAAGAATGTCGACAGGATTTGTTACGATCAGTAATAAGGAGTTTTCAGGACTATTATATTTTACTAACTGGGATACTATCTCCCTAAAGATCGCGGTGTTTTTATGGACCAAATCTATGCGGGTCTCTCCTGCCTTTTGGTTAGCACCGGCAGCTATAATTATCAAATCCGAATCCTTACTGTCCTCATATGTTCCCTGATATATTTTAACAGGCTTGGCAAAGGGCAATCCATGGTTCAGATCCATGGCTTCACCTTTAGCCTTGATAGTATTGATATCTATAAGAACAAGCTCGGAAAACAATCCATTGAGCATCAGTGTATATGCTGTTGTTGAGCCTACATAGCCTGTGCCTACCACCGATACTTTATTAATATTTTTTTTGATCATGTTTATCACTTCCTTCCGGATCACTATGTACTAATATTATTACCACTTATGGCAGAGTAATTATCACTATATCGAGTAAACAAAAAGAGGCGGCTTATAATACCGCCTCTCAGGATTCATATGGTCAGCTTTTTTGGACGATCTTTGCCCAGGTGTCTTTTAGTCCCACAATTTTATTAAAAACAAGGGCTTCGGGTTTACTGTCCTTGCTGTCAACACAGAAATAACCCATTCTCAGGAACTGGAACCGGCTGCCTGCTTCAACATTTGCCAAAGAGGGCTCTACCTTGCTGTTTTTTTGTACTATTAAAGAGTCGGGATTTAAGTTATCCTTATAATCTCCGCCTTCAGGAATATCGTCGGGATTTTCAACCTTAAACAGCATATCGTAAAGGCGAACTTCAGCGTTGATAGCATGCTTTGCAGAAACCCAGTGAATCGTACCCCTGACCTTACGCCCATCGGGTGATACCCCACCCCTGGAATCAGGATCATAAGTTGCTTTGACAAGAGTCACATTTCCGTTTTCATCGGTCTCGTATCCTGTGCATTTTATAAAATAAGCATTCTTCAGACGAACCTCCCCGCTGGGCTTTAGTCTGAAATATTTAGACGGCGGGTCAATCATGAAGTCGTCCTGCTCAATGTATATTTCCCTTGAAAAAGGCACTTTGCGGGTACCTCTTTCAGGCATTTCGGGATTGTTTTCAACATCAAACTCTTCGGTCTTATCCACCGGATAGTTTTCTATTATTACTTTTAATGGGTTCAGCACGCCCATAACACGGTCGGCCGTTTTATTCAGATCTTCCCTGACACAATGCTCCAGAAGTCCCCAGTCTGCGGTGCTGTTTGTTCTTGAAACACCTACAAGATCAATAAATCTTCTGATGGACTCAGGGGTGAAGCCGCGGCGTCTCAGGCCGCAAAGTGTAGGCATCCTGGGATCATCCCAACCGGATACATAACCCTTCTCCACAAGCTCCCTTAATTTTCTCTTACTCATTACGGTGTAGTTGATATTGAGTCTGGAAAACTCATACTGGCGGGGAGGATTTTCAATTTCCAGCTTTTCAAGGAACCAATCGTATAAAGGCCTGTGATCAACATATTCAATGGAGCATAAGGAATGTGTGATTCCTTCGATAGCGTCCTGCAAAGGGTGGGCAAAATCATACATGGGGTAGATGCACCATTTGTCGCCGGTTCGGTGGTGGTGCTCTTTCTTTATGCGGTAAATGACCGGATCCCTCATGTTGATATTAGGTGAAGCCATATCTATTTTTGCCCGTAATACCTTTTCACCGCTTTCGAATTCGCCATTCTTCATTCTTTCAAAGAGATCGAGATTTTCTTCTATGCTTCTATTGCGCCATGGGCTGTCCTTTCCAGGTTCGGTAAGGGTTCCGCGATATTCGCGGATCTGGTCGACATCTAGATCATCAACATAGGCTAAACCCTTTTTAATTAGTTCAATGGCGTATTCATATATTTTGTCGCTGTAATCCGAGCCGTAATAAAGGCGGTCCTCAAAATCAAAGCCCATCCACCTGATGTCTTCTATTATTGCGTCTACATATTCAACATCTTCCTTTGAGGGATTTGTATCATCAAAACGCAGATTGCATTTTCCGCCGTATTTTGAAGCTATGCCGAAATCAATGCACATAGCTTTAGTATGACCGATATGAAGATAGCCGTTCGGCTCGGGCGGAAACCTTGTATGAACCTCCTTTACCCTGCCGGTGCGCAAATCTTCTTCAACAATCTCCTCTATGAAATTTTTCTGTGTTCTTTCCATTTCTTCCATAGCATTACCACACCTTTTAGTCGTTATTTTAATATGTTGCCGCTCAAATATACATATTGTGTATTTTATCGGTCTTTTTTGTGACTATTATTATATGTTATAGATTTGTCTCAGTCTATGATCCTTTTATAACTTTTACATAGTATTTGCGGGTTCTGGGTCCGTCAAATTCACAGAAATAGATACCCTGCCATGTTCCAAGAACCAGTCTGCCGTTTTCAACAAGAACTGTTTTACTTGTCCCTACGCAGCTTGATTTAAGGTGAGCGGCCGAATTGCCTTCGCCGTGGCGGAACTCGCTCCTGTCAGGGAAAGCTTTGTTGAGACCAATCAGAATATCATGCACCACGTCCGGGTCGGCGTTCTCGTTGATTGTAATTCCGGCTGTGGTATGAGGGCAGTATATTATGCAGATCCCGTTTGATATGCCCGATTTAGCAACGGCATCGCGAACATTGGATGTTATATTGTAGAGATTTTCCCGTTCGGTTCTTATGGAATATTCATAAATCATGGCAATTGCTCCTTGACTGTCAGAATAATTAATCAATGGTTCAGGATTATTATACCATAGATAGATAAAGTCAGGCTGCAAGGTTATTGATCGAGGCATCGATACTCACAGAGAACTGGCTAGCAGAACCAGTTCTTTGCGCACAGTTCGAAATCATCTGATATCGTTAGATTTTTATTCAATGGTAAAGGAAGAAGTGAGGTAGATCTTTATTGAATCGATCATTGGACTATTTTTCCTCCTCTGTCCTGGTGCGTGTCTGAGGAACCATATTCCATGAGGTCGTTGAACTGTTCACCTCTCAGGCTGTCGTTTATGTCGGAGGATTGGATCACCTGTTCCTCGGAGGGCCGATATTTCTTTTTATCTCCCCTTATTTCTGCCATAAAAACATCCGATTCTTTGGCGCAGCCTATGCAAAGTCTTGCCTGGGGCAGCAATTCAAGTCTATTTAGATCAATATCCTTTCCGCAGCTCTCGCAAATTCCATAGGTACCGTTCTGGATTTTTTCCAGAGCCTGGTCTATTTCTTTAATTTCATGCTCCTCAAGCCTTTTTAGCCCTATTTGGTGTTCCACATCAAACAGCTCGCTGGCAATTTCAGCAGGATGATTATCATAGCTGGAAAGCTCACTGGAGCCGTGATTATCATTCCCGCCAAGAGAAAGGGTTTCCATGTCGTCCACTATATCTTCATGATTCTCCTTGTGCTGCAGCAATAAATGTTTAAAATGGTTCATCCTTTTTGCTTCCATAAAGTAATGCCTTTCAATGATAAAAATATAATATTACTTAATATCTCACCAGCAACCATGAAAAATTCTGATTAACTTATGGAAGCGTTATAGATTATAAAGTGATTATATTAATCACCAATAATTTTTATCAGTACCCGTTTTTCGCGCTTTCCGTCGTATTCGCCGTAAAATATTTGTTCCCAGGTTCCAAAATCAAGTTTGCCGTCGGTTATGGCAACAACAGCCTCACGACCCATCAGCTGTCGTTTTAAATGGGCATCGGCATTGTCTTCATAGCCATTATGGGCATATTGCGAATGAGGCTTTTCAGGAGCAAGCTTTTCGAGCCATCTTTCGAAGTCCGCATGCAATCCCGGTTCGTCATCATTGATGAATACACTGGCTGTAATATTCATAGCATTCACTAAAACAAGTCCTTCCCTAATACCGCTTTCGTTAACACATCTGACCACTTCAGGAGTAATATTCAGATAGCCCCGCCTTACAGGCAAATTGATCCTAAGCTCTTTTCTGTATGATTTCATTAGTATACAGTCCTTTCTATGAAATAATTTTAATTTATTTACTAATGTAATGGGGTACATAAAGCCGATATTGTAATATAGTACTATAGTAAACAATAACCTGAAGAGTAATCAAGCTTTTTCAAGGGGTCAGAAATCCGATGGAGTTTTTACGAAAGACAAAGAAATTAATTACATTCCGTTATATCAGTTGGTTAATATACTTTATAGCTTTTGCAGGATTACTGTCGATATCCCTGACTTTACTTACAGATGAATGTAATGACACGATCATCAATCCCAATTTGATTGGTATACTGCTATGCGTTTTCGCATGTCTTTTTGGTTTTAGTTTTGTCTTTCAATACCTCACTTTCAGAAAGAATGATCAGGCTTTTACAGAATTCAGCCAATCATTATCCCAGGTTGAAGAAGAAATCGGTACTTCATTGATTGGTGATGCTTCATATAATATAGATATGATGACTATTTCTGCATTGTTGAACCATTCCCTTCAAAGCCTCAACGAAAAAAATCTCAGACTGAAGTCTGAAATTGAAAGAAACGAGAGGCTTTCAGAAAATATTAGCGAGTTTTACAGACAGATGAGAACCTTAAGAGACTCTAATCTTATATTCGATTTCTTTGAATATGATATAAAAAGTTCGGTTTTCGTTTTTATATCCGGAATGATAACAGCTCTTGCAGATGATGAAAACGAATTGACCGAGATAACGGGTCAGGATCTTTTCAAAGATTATCGTTTCAGTATTAATTTCGAGGACTTTTCCAGGTTTGTTGAAAAAAGCATCAGCGAAGATAAAGACATGAATTTTGAATGCAGTGTGACAGGAAAAGAAAACAGGGTACACTGGCTTAAGTTCTGGGGCAGGCCGAGCAAAGATAAAACCCGGATAACAGGCACTATTTCAGATATCACCAGTGAAGTTCATATGAGGGAATTAGAAAAAGAGCGAGCCATACACGACAATATCACAGGCTTTTATAATCGTAACGCTTTGGCTGAGGTCGCCGGTAAAGCGATCGCGGAATGTGAAGAGGGCGAGTTCGTTGTTTTCGCTTATATTGGGCTGACCGGATATCAGGAGTTTCAGGAACGCTTCGGTATGGTTGCTGGCAATAGCTATATCAGAGTGTGCGCCGAGGTGTTCAAAAAGTTTATAACAGACAAAATGATTCCGCTGAGATGGTGGGGGTCGGACTTTTTATTTCTCGTAAAAGGAGTAAGAAGTCTGAGACTGTTCCGAAGAGGAGCCATCGCTATTTTAAATAAGCTTGAAAAATATATAGGTGAAGTGGATGGAATAGCGGTAACATTTCCTATGGCTCTTGGCTACGCAGCATCGGGCATCCATGGGAATACGCCGGCAGAATTGCTTGAATATGCCTCATTTGCTGAGCATGAGGTTTTGCGTGAAGTGGCAAAAAGCCCAAATGAGTTTAACAAGGAACGATTTGAGGACGCTCATAAAGCATCCCTAAGGCGGACATTTATAAAAGACATAATTGACAGAAACCAGTTAAGTATAGTATTCCAACCCATCGTATCGCTGAGGACGGGTGAACTGTTCGGCTTTGAAGCTTTGTCCCGTCCTATGAACCCTTTATACAGCAACATTACAGAGCTGATCGATGATGCTGAGGCATCGGGGCATTATATCATTCTCGAGAAAAGAATGGTCTATAATGCTCTTGATTCATATATGGAAAGGAATCCAAAATACAAGGACCATTATCTTTTTATCAATACTGCTCCTTATGCGACTCTTGACGAGAAAGACTACAATGATATACGAGATCGGTATTTCGGTCACATGAAGGTCGTTTTTGAGGTTATCGAAAGAAACCGCATGGAGCCTGACGAAATAAATCTTCGCAAATCTATCGTAACAAAAGCCGGGGCGAAATTTGCCCTTGACGATTTCGGTTCAGGATATTCCAATCATCTTGCTCTTTTGGCATTGGAACCCGATATAATCAAAATTGACAGAGAACTCGTCAGAAAAATAGACGATGACTTAAGAAAACAGCACATGCTTGAGGATATCATCAGCTACGCAAGATACCGCGGCACACGAGTTCTGGCTGAAGGCGTGGAAACCCAGGGAGAACTTGAAACCCTTTGCCGTATGGGTGTTGATTATGCTCAGGGCTATTTTACCGGAAAACCCAGCACGATATTGACAGACCCCAATCCAGAAGCTCTGAAAATTATAAAAAGTATCAGCCATAAGAATCAGATCGATATGAGGCAGGTGTATATTATCATTGAAAAATCCCTGGCCTTTATAAATAAGAAATTAGCTGAGAATCTTTCGGTCACTACTTTTTTAATGATGAAGCTTGGAAAAAGGCTCGGACTTGAGGCTAATAAAATAACCGGCCTTGTTATAACATCGATCTTCCACGATATCGGAGTGCTTTATCCCGGCTGCGAAGAATGGGAACCGGGCGACAGCAGCGGCATATCAGCACATAGCATTTTTTCATACCTCTTGTTTAAAGAATTTTCTCCGTATCCCGAGTATGCCAGGATAATTCTGTACCACCACAGGAAATACCCTGCTGACGGTGTTAACGGTATCAATGGAATTATAAATAATATAACAATACCTGATGAAGCATATCTTTTATCTCTGGCAGGGGCTGCGTCGGAGGCTATTACGGGAAGTGATTCGGACAGTGTTTACGAAAGAGTGACTTCAAGAATCGAGGGGAACGGATTTAAGCCTGAATACAAGGAAGCCTTTAAAGTCTTATGCCAAGAGGGTATTTTAAGCAGAATAGTATCAGGAGAGTACCGAGGTGACCTTCTGGCATATATAAAATCCATAAAAATAAGCAAGGCCGAAACAGAAAGCCTCATAAGAACATTTATATATGCAGTTTCTTTCAGGACTCCATTTAACTTCTCCCATCCGAGGGTAATGGAAACAACCGTCAGCCTTTTGGGCCGAATGACAAAACAGAATTGGAACCTGCTTGAGAAGGTTCGGGCAGCGGCGCTTCTTTATAATTTAGGCATGCTTACGATGGACAGAGAAACATTTGAAAAAGAGCATTCACCTAAAGAGCTCCATGATCTTCTGCATAAATCTGTGGACAATATCAACGAGATTATGGAAGAAGCCGATCTTACCGATATCGTCGCCATGTTTAAAGGGGCCATAGGGGAGAAAGCGGTAAACGGTAAACATTCTCTTATGGGCAAGGATATAATAAGCGGGTCGAATATGATAAATATAGCTGATATTTTTACTTCACTTATGGAACAAAGATGCTCAAAATATGATATCTCATGTACCGAAGTGCTTGAAGAATTAAAAAGCTTAGGGAGAACAGAAAATCTGTATTTCCCCATGATAGAGCTGATGGAGGATTATATCGAAGATATTGAAGCACGAATCAAGGCAACTCAGGCTGAGTTTGCAAAACAATATAAAAATGTAATTTCAGGTTTTGAAAAACTAAAGCAGTTTCAAATTACGGATAATGGATTAGTGTCATAAAAGGTATAAAAATCCAATTGTAAGGGAAAGCTTATCAATATCGGGAGCAAAATATTTATTATTCCGTCAAACACTTATAAATAAAGGCTTTGGGGCAAGCTTCTTTGACTTTTTTTTATAAGTGGTGTATACTGAATATTAAGCGAGTTTATATAATCTCCTTATAAAGCATGGCAATAATTGTCATTGCTTCATACATATACTGCCTTATCACGGTTCGATAAGGGAAAACGAGATTATGTATGCTGAAGAAGGAGCGGTTATTTATGTTCAGTATAGGGGATAAAATTGTTTATCCTATGCACGGTGCAGGAATAATAGAATCTATTGAGGAAAAGGAGATTCTTGGCGAGCGAAAACGTTATTATGTTATGAGAATGCCCATTGGGGATATGAAGGTAATGATTCCCATAAACAATGTTGAGTGCATCGGTATCCGGGATATTATAGATCGCAAGGATGCCGATAGAGTCTTTAAATCGTTGGAACGTAGTTGTGATGAGCAATCAACGAATTGGAACAAAAGATATCGTGAAAATATGTCAAAAATAAAAAGCGGTAATGTCTTTGAAGTTGCAGATGTGGTAAAAAGCCTTGTATTAAGGGAGAGGACAAAAGGTTTATCCACAGGCGAGCGCAAAATGCTCAACAGTGCAAAACAAATTTTGATTAGTGAGCTGGTTCTTGCAAAGAATATGAACCCTATGGATGTTGAGGATCTGATTAACACCAGGATAACAACCTGATTTTTATCCATTCAAGGGGAGTTAGCATGCTGGAAAAGATTTTAAAATATGCATTTGGGCTTACAGGAGCCTTAACGGCTATGACACTGGTAAGGCTATTGATGATCCAAAACGGCATGAAAGAGTACCTCACCACTGTTTATGGTGTTGGGCTTATTGTGTTTACTTCACTGATTCTGGGGATCTTAATGTTTTTCCTTGGAGGAAAGATAATTTCTGTTACGGCTGGGTTAGTTGACAGAATTGAAAATTCCCTGCAGAAAATAACCTTGTATGAGCTCTTAATTGGAGCCTGCGGGCTTATAGCAGGGCTTATCATAGCAAATTTGATTTCTATTCCGTTGTTTAAAATCGAAGTTATTGGAGTTCCGATATCCATCATAATAAATATTCTGTTCGGTATTTGCGGAGTTTATTTCACTGTAGTTAAAAAGAATGATAATATATTTGACGGCGCTCTGGGCAGAAGAAGAAACAGCTCAGCTCATTCAGTTAAGCTGTTGGATACAAGCTCCATTATTGATGGGCGCATTTTGGATCTAAGCAGGACAGGCTTTCTGGAAGGTGAGATTGTGATTCCCGGTTTTATTTTGGAGGAACTGCGCCATTTGGCTGATTCCGCCGACGATATAACCAGGGCGAAAGGCCGCAGAGGTCTTGATGTATTAAATTTACTTAAAAGCGACGCAAAGTTTCCTGTTACAATTGATAAATCAGCCGGAGATCCCCAAACCGAGGTCGACGAACAGCTTTTATCAAAAGCTAAGGAAATTGGAGCCAAGGTAATAACAAATGATTACAATCTTGGCAAAGTAGCGGTGTTAAAAGGTATTGAAGTTCTTAATATCAATGATCTGGCTAATTCAATGAAACCTATTGCAGTGGCAGGGGAAGAAATGACTGTCCGCATTGTAAAGGAAGGCAAGGAAAACGGTCAGGGCGTGGGCTATCTGGACGACGGGACAATGGTTGTGGTAGAGCAGGCTTATAAATTTAAAGGACAGATGATTGATGTTGTTGTTACAAGCGTTCTTCAAACATCAGCGGGCAGAATGATATTTGCCAGATTTAAGGACCTGCACCTGTCCCTTGTAAATTAAAAGGCGAAGAATCTGACCTTGGCATCCTGTATAAGATGTCATCCCGAGCGAAGAGAAGGATCTTAAATGATCTTATTTATTAGTCCTGGAGAGGTTTAATATGAGTAATGGGGACATTCCGGGGCAAGTTTGACCCGCGGAGCAGCGGTGTGTCCCCATTACTTATATTTACAACACAATCAATGTTTCAGAGAGGGTTAAAATGCCGGAGTCGAATCATATAACCATAAAAGCTGGCGCCGTAGGCGCTATTATTGTGGCTGCAGGCAAAGGCAGCCGTATGGGGCTTGGATATAATAAGGTCTTTGCAGATTTATGCGGAAGGCCGGTTCTGGATCATACCATCAGCGCTTTTGCAGCATCTAAATTGGTTGGGACGCTGGTTTTGGTGATAAGTCCCGATGATGAAGAAAAAGCAGCAAATATCTGTATGCCTTATAATAAAGAGTTTAACCTTATCATGGCCTATGGAGGAGCAGAACGTCAGGATTCTGTATTTAATGGGCTTAAAGTTCTTCCGGAAAATGTGGATGTAGTGCTTATTCATGACGGAGCCAGGCCATTTGTCGACAGAAAGATCATTGAGGACAGCATTTATCGGGCCATGGTACATGGAGCTGCTTGTACAGGACTTCCCGTGAAAGATACAATAAAGATCGTCGATGATGAAAAAATGGTTGTCTCTACACCTGAAAGAAGCTCCCTGTGGCAAGCGCAGACGCCTCAGGCTTTTAAAAAAAATATCATAATCAGCGCCTATAAACATGCTGCCGAAAATGGCATACGGGTGACCGATGACGCTGGTGCTGCGGAGAAAGCCGGATATAAAGTTACCATGTTTGAAGGAAACTATAAAAATATCAAGCTTACTTCGCCCGAAGATTTTCGCATGGCTGAATATTTTTTAACTTGCGAGAAATTCTGTGAGTAATGAGGACAGGATCATCCCCATGTCTGCATGAAAAAGAAGCCTGCCGTACCGACAGACTTCTAAAATGGCCGCAGCTTATTTCTTAAGCTCTGCATAACATTCGCCGCAAACGTTCTTACCTTTATAAACCTTGATATCTCTTGCGTTGTCACAGAAAATACAAGCTGGCTCGTATTTTTTAAGAACGATAGCGTTTTCGTCTGAGTAGAACTCCAGACCATCTCCAATTTCAATGTCAAGAACACGTCTCAATTCTATAGGAATAACGATTCTTCCCAACTGATCAAGACTTCTTATCATACCGGTAGCTTTCATATCAATGTTTCCCCCCACTGTAGTGTATATTTAGATTTTATGACCTTTATCTGCATATGTCAAGTTTTGCAATTAATTTTTAATATTAGCTAAAGTGCGCAACTTATGTAACTGAGCAGTCGGGATATATAATTAAAACTATCAAAACAGGTATTTTTATGCAATAGTAAATAGGTCCTAAGCCGGGAAATTTGACCAAGATCCATTTTTATGCTAAAATTAGCAATGCACCGCTAAATTAAACCATACAGGGCTGCTATTCAGCTTTGGATGCATGTGTCGGCTATAGGGAATAAATTTCTTTTTCGTCGCATAATATGGTCTTAAGCGTCACTATATGTGCGGTCAACTCAGTTATTGAATCTATCTAAGCAAACGCTTAATCTTTGTTTATCAAAGAGCGGGAGAACCAATTTTTGGGGTGAGTCCGGTGAACCGGTAGGGTTAGACTCTTTCGATCCGAACCCGTCAGCTAATCTCGTAAGCGTTGGAAGAGAGGGTGGTTTTTATGCCTTAAAGTCATAAACTTACTGTTCCAATACCCCAAATATGATTGGAGGGAGTTTTTATGACTCATGTATGTCTTATTGGTCTTGGCAGAACAGGCATGGAGATCGCGAAGATTATTTTAAAACAGCGTGATTTTAAACTTGTGGGAGCCATATGCTCGGAATTTTCGGGCAAAGCGGGCAAAGATATTGGTGAAATATTAGGGCTGCCCGAAACCGGAACAAAAGTCTATACTTCGAATCAACTCAGCTATATAACCGAAAAATATAAGCCCGATGTTTTCGTTGATTTTTCAAACTATAAAGCGACGATGAAGCATCTGAAAATCATATCGGAAAGCGGAGCGGGGCTGGTTATAGGAACAACAGGCTTTTCCAATACCGATATTATGAGAATGAAGGTGTTGGCGAAGAAAAATAGTTCGGGTATTCTTTATGCGCCCAACATTACTCTGGGCGTCAATGTTATGATGCTCCTGTCCAATATAGCTGCCCGAATATTAAGCGATTATGATTTTGAAATAAGCGAAGCCCATCATAAGTATAAAAAAGATTCGCCTTCAGGTACAGCACTGAAGATAGCCGATCAAATCGAAGAGGGGCTGCAGTCTTCGGGAACGGAAATAAACGAATCGATCCCGATCCATGCTGTCCGGGCAGGAGGAATAGTGGGAAGGCATGAGTTATTGATTGCCGGTGAAAACGACAAGATTGAAATAGTTCATGAATCCTTCAGCAGGAAAGCCTTCGCCGATGGTGCCGTAAGAGGGATACGATTTATAAAAGGGAAAAAAGGCTTTTTTGAAATGCAGGATGTTCTCAATCTGGAGAAGGTTTTAGCTTCATATTTTGATAAACGCAAGATAGCAGTTATGAACTCAAGCAGTTGAAATGATATTAGAAACACGTAGCTCACCCTTCGTGCTGTATTAAATATGCAGCACTCAGGGTGAGACCCCCCTACAGCTTATACAAATACCATTTATATTTGCGGATATCATATTTCATCTCAAAGATCCGTTCGATTCCATCTATAACGCTCTGGACGGTAAAAACAAGCATGGGATTACCGGCCAGTTTTTCTTCTTTTCTGTCTATGATCCGGTCTATCCGGATTATTTTAGGTTCAAACCCATCCTCCCGCCAGCGAAATTTGAGAGGAGTAATTGTTCCTTCGCGGCTGCTGAGGCATATCATATCAACACTTTTCATCAATACCTTCATTATATCTCTCCTCCTAAGGGCTGCAATTACAAAATCGACCGCATATTAGGGAAATCTTCTGCAACTCCTCCCATAAAGGGCGGAATTCCGGAGTTTATAAAGCTGCCCCTGACAACCGAGGTATCGCCGTAATTAAGCCGTATGGCATCAATACTTGAATCCAGAGCTTTCTTTTTATAGATCTGGGTTTCTTCGAAAAGCGATACCTGGCAAAACCGGTCATTGCAAAGGGATGAAAAAGCAACCCCCAGATGCCTTAGCGGAGCTCCATCCCAAAGCTCCTTAAAAAGAGTTTTAACTGTTTTAAAAAGGCTTTCGGTATTGTCGGTAGGCGTAAGAAGCTTTCTCTGATGAGAAAAAAAGGTCAAATCTGTTTTCCTTATTGATACCGACACTACCCGGGCTAAAAGCCGTGCGCTTCTCAACCGGGAAGAAGCGGTTTCCACAAGAGAGAGGAGAACAAGAAAAGCATCCTTTTCATTTTCCACATCAAAGGGCGCCGTGGTGGAATTCCCTATCCCTTTTGCAATAGTGCCGAAGGGATTTACAGGCGAGTCGTCGATCCCGTTGGCATATCTCCAGAGAACCTTTCCAAAGCTTTTAAAATGGGCTGTAAGGAAATCCGGATCGGTCCGTGCCAACTGGCCGATCGAAAATATATTAAGCCTGTAAAGCTTAGGTGCGGTATGCCTTCCTACCATAAAAAGTTCTTTGACCGAAAGGGGCCACATTTTTTTGGCAATCTCATGAGGATAAAGGGTATGGACCTTATCAGGCTTTTCAAGCTCCGAACCCATTTTGGCCAGGAGCTTATTAGTGGAGATCCCGATATTGACCGTAAACCCCAGAATATTTTTTATCTTCTTCGAGATTTCCTTTGCCAGGCTAAAAGGGTCATTATTTCCC
>JAAYNO010000202.1 GCA_012520855.1 Clostridiaceae bacterium
TACACCGGGTTATGCGGGTAATGTCATTATTAACCATATAGAGGATTATGGGTTTACAAGATATGAAATGGGTTATGCGGCAGCGATTTCAGTTGCACTGCTGTTTTTGGTTACTTGTTTTTCAAAGATAGCTCATAAGCTATTTTCAGAAAAAGACTAAATTTGAAGCGAGGAGATATTATGGCATACCAGGGTACAAAAATAAATCCTACGAAGTTCAGCTTCTCACAATTGAAATTTTATATTCTGCTGGTTCCGCTGTGTGTTTTTATGTTACTTCCAATAGTCTACATAATAAATCAGGCGTTTAAACCACTGGATGAGTTATTCATGTTTCCGCCTAGATTCTTTGTTCAAAAACCAACTTTAAGAAATTTTCAGGAGCTTTTCAGGACAGCATCCTCAACAGGTGTGCCAATGAGCAGATATTTGCTGAATTCTGTCGTTCTGACGGCTGTTACGCTCCTGCTTACCCTTTTGATAGTGGTATTGAGCGGTTATGCCTTATCCAAGAGAAAGTTCAGGGCAAAGAAGCTCCTTTTGAACATCAATCAAATGGCGCTGATGTTTGTACCTGTTTCGGTAATGATCCCAAGATACCTTGTAGTTGTCAACCTTGGAATGGACAATAGTTTTCTCGCCCACATAGTCCCTTTGCTGGCTACCCCGGTGGGATTGTTCCTGGTAAAGCAATTTATAGATCAAATACCCGACAGTATCCTGGAAGCCGCAAGGTTGGATGGAGCCAAAGATTTCTATATTATACGGCGTATTATAATACCTCTGGTAAGACCTGCTCTGGCAACGGTAGCTATTCTGACATTCCAGGCAGTATGGAATTCAGCCGAATCATCAAATTATTATGTTACCGATGAAACATTGAAAACCTTTGCATTCTATTTGAATTCTCTGGCCGCAAGTAATTTCTCTAATGTTACAGGTGCGGTATCCATTGCGGGGGCAGGCATGGCAGCCGCATCAGGGTTGATTATGTTCCTGCCGAATCTGATAATATTTATTTTCATGCAAAGTAAGGTCATGAGTACAATGGTTCATTCAGGTATCAAATAGAAAGGAGTGCGGCATGAAAAAACTACCAGTATTAGTGATTCTGATATTATGTGTGGTATTGTTCATGGAGGCTCCTGCATGTTATGCTTCCCCGGCTACTTCCTACACTTATTCTATGGATGCTAAAAATCGTTACATACGGACACAGGATGCCTACCTTCCTGACAGAACGATAACCGATTTAGGGCTCAACAAACCGGAGGATATATTTATTAATGAACAGGACTATCTGTTTATCGCCGATACGGGCAATAAACGTATTCTTGTTTATAATACCGTAAACGGAAGGATAGTAAGAGAGATAAAACATGAAAAAATGGTATCTCCTACCGGGATATATGTAACAAAAGATAATGAAATCTATGTTGCCGATGTATCATCATCGCTAATACTTCGTTTTGCCGAAAACGGCGAGTTTATTGAAAGCTTTGGACGTCCTACAGCACCAGCCTATGGCACCAATGATTTTAATCCCATGAAGGTTGCTGTCGACGAAGCCGGAAATATGTATGTCCTGGCTGAAGGTATTTATGATGGGATAATACAGCTTGCCTATTCCGGCGAGTTCCTTGGGTATTTTGCCTCTAACAGGGTTGAGCTTACATTTGTACAAAAACTTCAGGATCTTTTGTTTACTGAAGCACAAAAAAAGAATCTCCTGGGGAGATCGCCGATAACTTTCTCCAATATAACTGTGGACCGAAGCGGGATCCTTTATAGTACGACTAATGGGGAAGATGTCGAACAAGCCGTTAAAAAACATAACACAGCAGGTCAGAGTATGTTTCAGGATCCTGTAATAGCAACAGACGATTTGATCGATCTTTTCGTCGATTCAAACGGTATCATTTATGCGGTCAGTAAAGCAGGGCTGATCTTCGTTTATTCTACCGAAGGGGAGTTCATCTATTCCTTTGGTGCGTTCAACTCCATGCAGGATGTATCAGGCATCTTTTCCTCCCTGTCCTCAGTTGCGGTCGACTCGAAAGGAAATGTATGGACTGTCGATAACGAAAAATCATTTATACAATCTTTTGTTCCCACCGAATATTCCGGTCTGGTTTACAGAGCATTGAAGGAATATAATACAGGGAACTATAAGCAATCGATATCATTATGGAGGAGCATCCTTAAACTGAACCAGATGTCTGTTCTGGCCCATAATAATATAGGGAAAAATCTTTTGTTCGAACAAGAGTATGAAGAGGCTATGTATCATACCGAAATAGCGGGTAACAGGTTTTACTATTCCCAGTCATACTGGGAAGTCAGAAACATCTGGCTTCAGAAAAACCTTGCATACATTCTATTGATAGGTGTAGGTCTCTATATAATCTCAAAAGCGGTCGGACTGATCAATAAAAAAACAGGAATTTTAGCCGTTCCAGCCGGGCTGGTCAAACGAGTCTATAATATCGCGCCTGTTAAAGACACCTTATATATGTTCCGGTTCTTCACCCACCCGCTGGATTCGTTTTATGAGGTCAAAAAAGGTAACCAGGGCTCATATTTGGGAGCCACTATTGTTTATTTAAGCACGTTTGCTGCATTCATGATATCTCTTGTAGGAAAAGGATTCATATACCAGGATACAGCCGTCGAAGATATCGACTATCAGGCCAACATACTTGGCTTTTTTGCCATAACATTGTTATTTGTCTTGTGCAATTATCTGGTGTCCTCCATAAACGATGGTGAAGGAAAGCTGGGACATCTTTATAAGATGCTTTGCTATTCGATGGGTCCATTACTTGTATCCATGATTCTTACTACTATAGCGTCGCACTTCCTGACCCTGAATGAAGTTTTCTTCCTGCAAATGATAAGTATGACCGGAATTTTGTGGACAGGTCTTCTGATCGTTCTGGGAGTGCAGGAA
>JAAYNO010000203.1 GCA_012520855.1 Clostridiaceae bacterium
AATAGACTATGTACGGGTGTACCAGGCCGAGGAGATAAATAAACTTGTACAAAGTGATACCAAATAGAACAGTCGTTACCAATTGTCATCCTGAGCAAAGCCAAGGATCCATAAAAAGATTCTTCGCTTCACGAGCGATTTAAAAATCGCCTTTTCGCTCAGAATGACATATTACGGCATTTCATACCGTCCTTAATACTAACTTGCAAATCATTAAGACTGTACTATATAATATATGGGCATAATAAACAGTCTCAACAGGCTGTGGTGGAAGGGATGATAGTATGAGTCTTATTGAGCTGGAACAGGCAGTTCTGGATCTAAGAGATCTTGAAGAAGAAATCAGGGAATTGGGGGATTCACTTTGACCTGGCTGGCATGAAAAACGAGCTGGAGGAGCTGGAGCAAAGAGCTTCTGAACCCGGATTCTGGAATGACTCCGAGAATTCTCAAAAGGTGCTTCAGCGCACCAAAAGCATTCAGAATAAATTGGAGCTTTATAAAAAGCTTTTAAGTGACTGTGAAGATACACTGACGCTTGCCGAACTTGGTATGGAAGAGAAGGATGATACTGTTCTGGAAGAGGTGCGTCAGAATTTTGAAACCATAAAAAACCGGTATGAAAAGCTTCGCCTTGAAACCCTTATGAGTGGTGAATATGACAGCAATGACGCCATAATTACCCTGCATGCGGGAGCAGGAGGAACAGAGGCGATGGACTGGGTTCAAATGCTTTTTCGTATGTATACGAGGTGGGCTGAGAAGAATGAATTTTCGGTCCGTGTCCTGGATCTGCTTGACGGTGATGAAGCCGGCATAAAAAGCGTAACAGCCGAGATATCAGGTGATTTTGCCTATGGTTATTTAAGAAGCGAGAAAGGTGTTCATCGTCTGGTAAGAATATCTCCCTTCGATGCTTCGGGAAGAAGGCATACTTCCTTTGCTTCAATGGAGGTTATGCCCGTATTGGATGATTCTGTCGAAGTTGAAATAAATCCTGATGACCTTAAAATGGATGTATACCGCGCTTCCGGCGCAGGCGGGCAGCATGTCAACAAAACTTCTTCGGCTGTGCGTATCACTCATATCCCTACGGGGATAGTAGTTGCTTGCCAGAATGAGCGATCCCAGTTACAGAACAGGGAAACAGCCATGAAAATGCTCAAAGCAAAGCTTTTGGAATTGAAGGAGAGGGAAAAGGCTGAAAAACTCAGTCAGATACAGGGCGAACAAATGGATATTGCCTGGGGAAGCCAAATAAGATCCTATGTATTCTGTCCCTACACTATGGTCAAGGACCATCGTACCAACTATGAAGAAGGTAATGTTCAAAAGGTTATGGACGGAGGAATAGATGAGTTTATCCAGGCATACTTAAGCAAATATAAATAGAAGTATTATTTTCTTCCTTTGATAGGGCTGCGTCTACGGTTCCTTCGGGATTTTGATCTTGCCATCCGCTTTTTTAAAAAGTCATAAAGCTTGATAGCCCCGATAATGATTTCCAGAATGACCAGCCCGATAATGACATATATCAACTCACGGCTTTCCATAAGCCGATCTATTAATATTTCGCGTCTTGTTTTCTGGGGAAGTATTTCCCTGTCAGGATACAGGTTTACATTTATCTTGGTGTCGTCTTCAAGAATAAATGTAAGAGTGCCTACAATGGTTTTGGTTGTAATCGGAGGCTTAAGCGCCGTTTGGTCAACGTTAATGGCAACGTCCTTGATATAGTCCTCTCCCTTGGGATGTACGTAATAAACATCGGATGTTACGATCAGATTCAACGTCTGGCCTTCGACTGTTATCGCCTGCTGGCTGCTGCCTGCCGTAACGAGGGTACCTTCAAGAAAATTGTCAAACCCGTAATTAAGCAGGTCAATAGAGTCGTTATACATGCTTTTGGTAGGCACATCAAGAAGAACACAAACCAGACGGATATTATTCTTCGTCGCAGTTGTTATTATACTGTGAAACTCAGAGTCATTGCTGGCTGTAATACCGCCATCGGTACCGGGATAGCTCCAGAACATGTTGTTTGTACTATAAAGCAAAGTAGTTTTTGATTCAAAATACAAAGGTATTGCCTGAGTACTGAAGAACCGGTTGAATCTGCTGTCGGCAAGAGCTTCTTTTATAATGATCCTGATATCTTCCGGAGTAGTGTATTGGTTTTCATCGTATAAGCCTATGCTATCTGTAAAATGAGTGTTTGTCATGCCATGACTTAATGCATATTCATTCATCATTTCCACAAAACCCTGTTCACTGCCTCCTATAGATTCGGCAAGAGCTTTTGCGGCATCGGGAGATCCGGTCAGCAGCATGGCATAAAGAAGGTTTTTAACCGCATATTTTTCACCTACGGTAAGTGCCAAAGTGGCACCTTTGGTATTGACAACATCCTTGCTTACTGTGACCAGGGCTTCGGGATCTGCTTTTTCCAAAGTTAATAGGGCGGCAACGATACGATTTGCCAGAGGGGTATGGGATACCTCATCAGATGTTTTGGAAAAGAGGATCTGGCCTCTGCGCGCGTCAAACAAGATTGCCGATACAGCTTCGGTTTGTGGCTTTTCTGAATCATCGACAGCATAAACCCTGGATTTGGGTAATGAAAAAAATCCAAGGGATATGAATGCAAGAAACAATAATACAGCTATGCATCGTCTTTTATCGTGTAATTTTATACTCATGGCTGATTCTTCCCGACGTTAAAATTTCCGACTACATACAACTAATTAAAATTATAGCACACGGTAGATTCATGTCAAATAGCGAGCTTCTTTACATTTCCCCGCCAAATGCTGCAGCCGTTATTGTTACACATCAGGAATCAGCCCATTTGATCAAAGGAAGGTCAAACTTGTTCATAAGATAGGGATGATTGGGAAGGACTCTGAAAGAGTAACCGTATTCACCACCTTCTATGATGCAAATCGCAGCCTCGTAGAAGTAAGTTGAAGCATCGGTTTGACGGACCACCTTCATTTCAATAGCAGTACCATTGGTTATATTGTTCTGAGCCAATGGACCATAAAATACCTCGATCCTTACATCCTCAGGCTTCAGCGAAGCTAACTGGACTGTGACAGTTAAACGAAGCTCCTGACCTGACATCATGTTGTGATCGACAAGTCCATGTATGTCTTGATTGGCTATAATGCTCACATGAGGCCAGTTCCGCTCAATCTGCTGCTTCCATTCGGCGAGGGTCCTTACAAAACCATACTGAGATTCTCGTATCCTGATATTTCTTATAATTGCGGGGATATACATCCTTTCAGTGTATTCCTTGACCATGCGATGAGTGCTGTATATTGGAGCCAGGGATTTTATGGATTCTTTCATTCGTGCTACCCAGCCAGCAGGTATTCCATTTTCACGGTTATAGAACAGAGGGATGATCTCCCGTTCAAGCGTATCGTACAGGGATTTACTATCTGAGTCATCCTGGTGCTGTTCGTTCTCAAAGGGGGTATCGTCGCCTATGACCCAGCCATTCATTCCGTTATAACCTTCACACCACCAGCCGTCCAAAATGCTGAAATTGATAACCCCGTTAATACAGGCCTTCTGACCGCTTGTTCCGCTGGCCTCCAACGGACGGCGAGGGTTATTCATCCACACGTCTACGCCTTGGACCAGATGCCTGGCAACGGTCATATTATAATTCTCAAGCAGGAATATTTTGCCTTTGAATCCTTCTCTTCTTGCGATATCATGAATGTTTTTGATGACCTGATGGGCAGGGTGGTCGGCCGGATGTGCTTTACCCGCAAAAATAATCTGAACCGGCATGTTTTTATTATTGAGTATTTTCTCAATACGGGCAAGATTTCTGAAGATCAGGTTAGCTCGCTTGTAGGTGGCAAAACGTCTTGCAAAACCGATGGTCAATGCTTGTGTGTCAATCTGGCTGTCTAATTCATTGACCTCATACAAGGGAATACCGTTATGAAGATATTGTTTTTTCAGCCTTTCGGTGATAAAACGAATCATTTTTGCCTTCAAAACATTATGTGTCTTCCATATTTCCTCATCAGGAATATTTACGACAGCTTCCCATACGGAGGGATCATAAAGCCTGTCCTGCCAGTTTGCCGGAAGATATTTATCAAACAGATATTTAAAGCTGGGTGCCAACCATGTCATGGTATGTATACCATTTGTCACATGGGTCACAGGAACCTCATCCTCGGGTATATCAGGCCAGACTGAGTTGAATATATTGCGTGATACTGCGCCGTGGAGCTTGCTGACTCCATTTTTTCTTCCGGACATATTCAGAGCTAAAACAGCCATATTGAAGACATTTGAATCGCCGGGTTTTAGCCCCAGACTTATAAACTCGCTGCGCGTAAGACCCAGTTGACCCCAATAGTGGCTGAAATAGCGGTCTATCATATCTAATGGGAATATGTCATTGCCTGCCGGGACAGGTGTGTGGGTGGTAAATACCGATGATGAATAAACAATTTCTCTGGCTTCCCGGAAAGGCATGTTTTTTTCCATGACAAGCTTTCGTGCAAGCTCAAGCGCCATGAACGCAGAGTGGCCTTCGTTCATATGGAATACCGTACCCTTTATGCCTAATGCATCCAGGGTACGAATGCCTCCGATACCCAGAAGGATCTCCTGTTGGATACGGGTTTCTCTGTCTCCGCCGTAAAGTCTTTCGGTAAGTGCTCTGTCATACTGATTGTTTTCGGGGACATCTGTGTCCATAAGATACAGATTGATACGGCCAATTTTAATAGACCAGATACGTGCATATACAACACGGCCCGCCAGCTCGACATAGATAGTCAATGGCCTGCCGTTCGCATCATAGACAGGGGCCACAGGGAGCTGTGAATAATTCAGGGTTGTAAAATGCGTTTCCTGCCAGCCTTCACTGTTGATACGCTGATCAAAATAACCCTGTTTATAAAACAGGCCTATAGCGGTAAAGGGCAATCCCAGGTCACTTGCAGTTTTGCAGTGATCTCCTGAGAGGACCCCAAGCCCTCCCGAATAAACGGGTAAAACCTCATGAAGACCATATTCGGCTGAAAAATAAATAATCTGTTCTTTTTTATAATCAGGATAATTTATATTGAACCAGGTATCCTTTTGCTCCATATAGTTCTGAAATTCATTTACCACCTTTTCGTAATGGTTCATGAAATCAACATCTGAAAGCTTTTCCTCAAGCTTTCTTACACTGACCTCCTGAAGGAACCGTACCGGATTTCTGTTGAGTTTTTCCCAAAGGGGTAGATCTATTTCACGGAACAAATCGGTAGCGTCACTGTTCCATGACCACCAAAGGTTATATGATATATCGCGAAGACCTGAAAGTCTTTCAGGCAGTGTAGTAGTTACTTTTATTTTTCCAAATTTGTACATAGTGACCTCCTGACGAAGAATTCGATAAAGGCTTTGCCTGCCATTCAATGTATTTTTGGGGGAGGAATGTACTCCCGCTGTAAAAATCAAGTTTAGCCCGCTGTCTGTTGAGGCAGACATCTTAATTTATTAATTATATATACCCCATTTGATTACAGATTAATACTCCATTCATAATGTTTTATACCAGAATGATCAATGATATATGATTCTTTTAACACTACTTTAAAAAACCTAAAAAGACTATACATATACTTTAGTTTTGTTTTATGAAGAATTAAAGCCTTTTATTTGGTAAGCGGATGTTTTATTGGGTAAATATATTGTTGTAAATAAACGAAATATATTATAAACTTAAGAATAAAGCTGAATAATACTTATAAGATGAAGGAGAGTCCATATATGCCTTCCGATAAGGTACTGACAATTAAAAGCAATAATTTTGAAGAACTTGTCTTGAAATCTCCAGTTCCAGTTTTACTGGACTTCTGGGCTATCTGGTGCGGTCCATGTAAAGCTATCGGTCCTACCATAGATGAATTAGCCGAAGAATACCACGGCCGCTTTAAAATTGGAAAAGTTAACGTAGATGAGGAAAGTGAACTGGTCAAGAATTTCAATATCATGAGCATTCCCACATTAATAGCATTCAAAGACGGCAATCAGGTAGAAAAAATCATTGGAGCCAGATCTAAATCGGACTTAAAGGGTTTATTGGATAAGTATATTTGATTATAAACGAACTATTATTAGATAGGAGTGTTGGTTATGTCAGGCGAGAAAAAATTTGGTGCATCATTATTTGGATTTAACAAATCAGATGTAAATGCATACATTGAGAAAATCCTATATGAGTTTGACCTTCGTTTGAAGGAAAAGGATGACGAGATATCCAATCTCAAGCTGCAGATTCGTGAGATGAAGACCCGCTACGAATCAGCCGCGCAGAACAACGAGTATTTCGCGAAGGAAAAGGAAAGAATAGCCAGCGCTCTGATCACTGCCCAGGAAAAGGCGGATGCGATCATGGAAGAGGCAAAGGAACGAGCGGCAGAGGAAAAAATAAGACTCGAACAAGCCCTTGAAAGAGAACGAGAAAGAATCATAGACATCAAACGTGATATAAAGATCATGAAAGAACAAGTGAGCGGGATGCTTGCAAAATATCAGGGCGAGCTGGACGAGGCCGAAAACTACATAACCGGCAGGGAATCGGAATATACTGAAAATGATAGTCAGGGAGCGTAATGTATTTGTAAGACCGTCGTATATTCTTCTATACGACATTGATTCAGCAGAATGAATATTTATGAAAGCCCTGTTTTCAATAGCAGGGTTTTCTTGTATCTGTATATGGCTATAAATGCTGATACTAAAGTTATCTGGCATTAGAAGGGAGATAGGTCAATGAAAAAAGAGTTATTGAATATTCTGAAAAAAAACTGCAGACTGACTTATGATGAGATGGCCGTTATGCTTGGAGTAACTGCCAAAGAGGTTCAGGAAGCGATGAAAGAACTGGATGAAAAGGGCATAATCATTGCTTACAATGCATTGATAGATTGGGAAAAGGTTGACGACGAGATAGTTACAGCTTATATTGAGGTTAGGGTGACACCTCAGAGGGGTCAGGGTTATGATAAGGTAGCTGAAAGAATATACAAGTATCCTCAGGTTACAGCCTGCTGCCTGATGTCGGGAGGCTTTGATCTTTTTGTCATCGTAGAGGGCAAGAACATGAAAGAAGTGGCCCTTTTCGTAGCCGAAAAATTAGCGCCTATAGAATCTGTTCTAAGCTGCTCGACTCATTTTGTGCTTAAAAAGTACAAGGAAAACAGTGTTGTTTTTAACGGATTCCATAAGGATGACAGAGAGGCAGTGGTATTATGAACATCAGCAGCATAAAGAATTTAATAAGAAAAAACATATTGGATACTCCTCCATCAGGAATAAGGAAATATTTTGATCTGATCAATGAAATGAAGGGCGCGATCTCACTGGGTATAGGCGAGCCTGACTTCGAGACCCCATGGACGATCAGGGAGGAAGGCATTTATTCCCTTGAAAAGGGTCGGACTCACTATTCGTCAAATGCAGGTTTTATAGAGCTTAGGGAAGAAATCTCACGATATATGGATAGAAAATACAGCCTTCAATATGACCCGAAGGATGAAATCCTGGTTACAGTCGGAGGAAGCGAAGCTATTGATATTGCTGTCAGAACTTTTGCCGGCCCCGGTGATGAGGTTATAGTCCCTGAGCCGTCATTTGTTGCATATAAAGGTTGTGTAATGTTTACAGGAGCAACTCCGGTCACAATCGAACTTAAAGCCAAAGATCGCTTTAAGTTAAAGCCTGAACAGATCCTTGATGCCATAACAGAAAAAACGAAGGCTATCATAATAGGGTATCCCAATAACCCAACCGGAGCGACCATGGATCATGACGATTACGCAGCTTTGGTCGAGGTTCTTAAGGATAAGGATATCATTGTAATATCTGACGAGCTGTATGCTGAGCTGACCTATCAGGGAAAGCACGCATCCATAGCCCAATTCCCTGAAATGAAATATAAAACGATTGTTATTAACGGCTTTTCGAAGGCATTTGCCATGACCGGCTGGAGAATTGGATTTGTCTGCTGTAATGCCGAGATTTTGGATCAGATGAAAAAAATCCATCAGTATGCCCTGATGTGCAGTCCTACAACAGCTCAATTCGCAGCTATTGAAGCTTTAAGAAACGGAGAAGACGAAGTGCGGCGAATGACCGAGGAGTACAACCGTCGCCGCCTGATCATGGTGGATGGAATGCGGAAGGCAGGTCTGGACTGCTTTGAGCCTGTAGGAGCATTTTATGTATTCCCCGATATCAGATCTACAGGGATGTCTTCAGACAGCTTCTGCGAACGTCTTCTGCTGGAAGAAAAGGTATTGATGGTCCCAGGAAATGCTTTTGGTGCCTGTGGAGAAGGTTTTGTAAGGGCAACCTACGCTACTTCGATTGAAAATATCAGAGAGGCTTTAATAAGGATAGCCCGGTTTGTTAAAAGAATAAAAAAATGACTTAGCTCCATCAGGAGCTAAGTAATTTGCTCTATACGGAGCTTATGCATTTTTTATGTACTTCTTATTTTGCGACCTCATTTTTTCTACAATAAGAGCGTCCAGTTGTCTGCTAATGTCAAGTATGGTTCTTTGGCTGTGGCCTGAAGAAATAGCCCTGTTCAGCCTACTCCTGACTTTCTCTATGTTTTTCATTGGTATTCCCCTCCCCAAGGGACAACTTATATTAAGAAAAATATAGCATCCTTTTTACATAAAGTCAATAAAAACTGCATGTAATAATGGTTTTCGACATTTTTCAACATTTTTCATCAAAGTTCACTATTTGGGGCCAATATCTTGTCTATGATAAGTTTCAGGTATATATTTGTACAGGCTTGAATCAAATACTGTTTTATTGTATATTGTTTAGTATCAGATAATAATATTAGATAATATGCGGAGGTTTCAAGATGGGAGAACTGCTGAAGGGTAAGAACATACTCATAATGGGTGTCCGAAATAAATGGAGCATCGCGTGGGGAATTGCCATGGCTGCAAAATCTCAGGGTGCCAATCTTATATTTACCTATTTAGGAGACAGGGAAAAGGAAGCTTTGTTGAAACTGACCTGCGATATGGGTAACATAACGGCTTATCCATGCGATGTTTCGAAAGAAGAGGATATCGATCTGGTTTTTAATGAGATCAGGCAAAAGTTTGGAGTTCTTCATGGTTTGGTCCATGCAATTGCATATGCCAGAGCTGAAGATCTTCAGGATACATTTGTTAATACCTCAAAAGATGGCTTTTTGCTTGCTATGGATATAAGTGTTTATTCATTTATTGCCGTCACAAAAAGGGCCCGGGAGCTTATGACAGAGGGCGGGAGTATCTTAAGCCTTACTTACAGGGGTTCGATTAAGGTTTCGCCTGGTTATAATGTCATGGGTGTGGCAAAAGCAGCGTTAGAATCGAGTATTCGTTATGCAGCTTATGAATTGGGAATCAGAAACATACGTGTTAACGGGATTTCGGCAGGACCTGTAAAAACCATGTCGGCCAAAGGGGTCAAGAATTTTAGTGATATCCTAGGTATTGTTGAAGCTAAGGCTCCTCTTAAGCGAAATGTTACCCTTGAGGATCTTGGCGGAGCTGCTGTTTACCTTTTAAGCTCACTATCATCAGGCATGACAGGGGAGATATTATATATTGATTCCGGGTATAATATTATGGGTATTTAATTTTTTAACAATATGTTCATAAATTATTCATTAATTTATTGCATAATTAAATCATCGTATATATGGCGGGTTTTACTGATATCATTTAGGAAGCCCGCTATCTTTTTGGCTGACTGGCCTGAAGGCTTATTTTCAGCCGTAAGAAGGAGGGAAAGCATTGATAGAGATCCAAAATCTGACTAAAACATATGGCAGGATAAAAGCTGTAGACAATATCAGCTTTACGGTCGAGAAAGGCGAGATCCTCGGATTCCTGGGTCCTAACGGAGCGGGGAAATCCACCACAATGAACATTCTAACAGGCTACATTTCCTCAACCTCAGGAATTGTTAAGGTTGCCGGCAAGGATGTCCTTGAAAATCCCGTTGAGGTGAAAAAGCATATAGGTTACTTACCTGAACATCCGCCTTTGTATCTGGATATGACAGTAAATGAATATCTGGATTTTTGCGCAAACCTGAAATCCGTTCCGGCAAAGGAATGGAAAAGCCAAAAGAAAGATATAATGGAGCTTGTTAAAGTGACTCATGTAAGCCATCGTCTGGTCAAGAACCTTTCAAAGGGTTATAAGCAGAGGGTAGGCCTTGCTCAGGCATTAGTAGGCACACCCGAGGTGCTTATTCTTGACGAGCCTACTGTCGGACTTGACCCCAAGCAGATCATTGAAATCAGAAATCTCATCAAGGCTTTGGGTAAAAACCACACTATCATATTGAGCTCTCATATACTTCCCGAAGTAAGTGCAGTTTGTGATAGAGTAGTCATTATTAATAAAGGTAAGATAGCGGCTGTTGATACACCTGATAATCTGTCAAAGGCATTGACCGACTTCTCAAGGTTTACAGTTACGGTGGCTGGGCCTGAAAATAAAGTTAAAGATATAATATCTCACATCTACGGTGTCAAATATATGGAAACAAATACAAAGCTCAAAGATGACGAATACAGCTATATAGTTGAAGCTGATAAGGAAATAGATGTGAGAAAGCCTATGTTCAACCAGTTGGCACAGCATGGGTATCCAATTCTGGAGCTTAGATCACTGAATTTGTCTCTTGAAGATATCTTCCTCCAGCTTACCACCACCGAAGAAAAGGAGGCCGTTTGATTATGTTAGCTATAATGAAACGTGATTTCAGATCCTATTTCAACTCTCCAATTGCTTATGTGCTGATTGGTCTTTTTATGCTTCTTTTAGGACTGTTCTTCAATAGTATGATTGGTTACGGCTCAGATATTATGAGCCAGTTTGTATCAACCATGAGATGGCTTCTGTTATTTATAGTTCCTATTCTTACTATGAGATCCATGGCTGAGGACAAGAAGAACGGAACAGAGGTTTTACTGCTGACATCTCCCGTAAGAGTTACAGAAATTGTTTTAGGCAAGTTTTTGGCAGCCTTCAGCGTATTTCTTGTTATGACAGGAGTTACTCTTATTTTCCCGCTTATAACCATTGTTGCCGGTAAACCTGATATAGCCCTTATCTTAAGCTCATATTTCGGCTATATTCTGCTGGGAGCCATATTTATAAGCCTGGGTATTTTTGCCTCATCACTGACAGAAAACCAGATTATAGCCTCGATAATAAGCCTTGTTTCAATATTCCTGATACAGAATATAGGCTACCTTGCATCCTTCTTTAGCGGTTTTCTCAACAAGGCATTCCTTTGGCTTTCGGTTACAGACAGATATGAGGATTTCAGCATAGGCATTATCGACTTAACGTCAATTATTTTTATGATTTGTTATGCGGCGGTGTTCCTGATTCTTACTGTAAGGATTATTGAACGCAAGCGCTGGAGTCAGGGGTGATATCGTTATGAAGAAGATAAATAGTAAAAGTTTGAAATTTGGCTCATATGCCTTTGCTGCAACAGCAGTAATAATTGCCATAATTGTTGTGCTCAACGCTCTTTTGGGGCTTGATATTGTGAGAGACAGGCTGCGTTTTGATATTACAAAAAATAAACTGTTTTCTATCAGTGAACCAAGCATAAAGATGTTGGGCGAGCTTGACAAGGATGTCGAGATTATAATACTTACAGACGAAAAATATTATCAGGGAAGTGAAATCCTTGAGATATTGAAGCAGTATAATCTTAAGAGTAACGGAAGGGTTACCATCCGTTTTGTTGATGTTGTTAAAAATCCAACATTTATTGAAAAGGAGCTTGATCCGGATCAGGTTCTGGGCCTTAAGGAGGACAGCATCGTTGTTAAGTCAGGCAAAAAAATCAAGCTGGTATCCAAAAGCGATATGGTCGAATATAACTACAGCAGTTACAGCTCAAGTCCTTCAGCTCTTAAGATCGAGCAGGTGTTTTCCAGCGCCATTAAAAGTGTTACCGCAGATGTTACTCCGGTTATATATTTTGTGACAGGGCATGGTGAAAAAAGCGTTGATAGGAATCTTTCGGAATTAAAGAGCACCATTGCGGCCAACAACTATGAAGTAAAGGAATTAGCACTCACAGGAGCTGTTCCTGAGGACGCTTCGGTAATATTCTTCGTTTCCCCAAAAACTGATTTGCTTGCAGATGAAATGGAGAATCTGCTGGCATACATGGAAAAGGGCGGAGATGCAATATTCCTGATGGATGTACAGCAAACAGAAACTGCAATGCCGAATTTCGATTCGATTTTTGAACGCTATTCGCTTGCCATTAATAATGACTATGTTTTAGAAGGTGACCAAAGATGGTACCTGAATGACTTCAACATCATTATTCCGCAGCCCAATGATAATGATGTGACCACCAATTTGGATCCGAACTCTCTGTTTATTTATATGCCTAACTGCAGAAGTGTAAGCATAATACAGGCTTCTCAGCAATGGATAAAGACCCAGCCATTATTTATGACATCTGCCAAATCGCAGAGCACAAATCTTCTGACAAATGAAATTGTGCCAGGTCCGTTCCTTTTAGGTGCACTCTCCGAATATCAGGGAATAAAAACAAGCAAGATTGCTCTTATCGGAAATTCTGTATTCGTGTCCGATGATTGGATGGAGAATACGAATTATAACGGAGTTCGCTACATTCTTTCAACTTTGAACTGGATGCAGGAAAAGGCTGATTCTATAATTGTTCCCTCAAAGAGCCTTGCTACCGAGCCAATAAATATGTCAGAGTCGACCAGGTTTATTGCTTTCATAGTCCTGTCATTCGTACTGCCTCTAATGATTATTGGATTAGGCTTATTTGTATGGATAAGGAGGAAGCATCTATGATGAAGAATTGGAAGAAAATCACTATACTTGTGGTTATCCTTGGAATCTTCATAGCTGCCTTCATATTTTTAAGCAAAAACAAGGACAAACTGGGTAATGATGCAACAGCCTCTCCATCTCCCAGTGAGACCGCTTCGTCAGAAGATGTGGTCGATCTGTTTGATTTTAAATGGCAGGACATAACCAAAATGATCCTGAAACGGGGAGACGGCGAAATCATCCTTACAAAGGAAGAAAGAGATGTTGAAAAACTCGAAGAAGATGATCAGGGCAACACAAGGAAAGTAATCGAAAAGAAAAAGATATGGGTCAATCCGGATTTTGATGTGGATAGCGATACTGCAGATGACATAGCTGTTGCAGCCGACGTATTGGAAACAAAAAGGCTCATTGATGAAAACCCAGGGGATTTGACCATTTATGGACTTGACAGCGCAGATATGACTACTTTCGTTTCCGCCGATGGCAAAGAGTATGGTATTGAAATAGGCAATCAGACACCGACCAAGGATGGATATTATGCCAGAAAACAAGGCGACACCCAGGTATACACAATCAGCAGCCACAGCGGGAACACATTAAAATACGGTAAGTTTGATATTATGAACAAGAACCTTTACGGAACCGAAGCTATTTCTCTTGAAGATATTGATTCCCTGAAATTCAGCAGATCAGGGGAAATGGTTTTTAACACCAGGAAAGGCGCCTCCATGTCGGAATGGTTAATAACCGAGCCTTTAGAACGGGAGGCGGAGCTTACCGAGCTGTCTAAATTCCTGGACTGGCTTCATAGATTCAGAGTGTCGGAATTTATTGAGGAAAACGTTCAGGATCTCAAATCCTATGGTTTGGACGATCCAAGATATATATTCGAGTACACTTTTGGAGACAAGGCTTATACATTGAAACTGGGAAGCCTGAAGGATGAAAAGTATTACGGTATGATGAATGACATCACCACCGTATTCACCGTTAATTCCTCAGACTTGAATTTTGTAGATTTACCGTTAATAGATTTAATATCAACATTTATTTATATTCCTACCATTTACGACGTGGAAAAGCTTGTTATTGAGATGGATGGCAGAACCGATATACTGCTGATAAATGATAACAAGGATAGTGATGCCGAAACCGACTTCAGGCTAAACGGCAAAAAAATGGAAAACAGCGATCAGGAAAGCCTCTTCAGAAAGTATTATCAAGGCGCTATCGGAATTTCGGGTGAAAAGCTTGATCTGAATGCAAATCCTCAAGGGGATTGGTTTGCCCGGTTCACATACACAAGGAAGAAGGCTGATCCCGATAAGGTCGTAACCGTCGAGCTCATTCCTACCGAAGACGGGTATGGATACTACCTTATGAAAAACGGCGAGTATTCAGGAATGATAATGGGCAAGAGAAAGCTTGACGATCCGGATATGGGCATCCGTCAGGCATACAAGAACCTTATCGAAGGGCTTGAGAAAAAAGAGGAGACCAACTAAATAAACTGACTAAGAAAAAGGGCTGGCATAAGTGTCAGCCCTCGATTTTTTAAAATGAACACAGCCTGACGGTTCCTCTGTGCACCCCGTCCCCCTGTGCACCTATAGCCAAGGCATCGTCAAAATAACCAATAAGTAAGAAAAAATGTTTCAAAAAATCGGCAATATATAAGGGATTTTCCACTCTATAAAAATTTAATTTTTGTTGATATTGCATAAATATTGTGATATAATTAACAAGGTAATTGTTAAGCAATTAACATATTGCCCAAAAAACCTACTACTAAAAGATTTCAGGAGGTTGTCACTATGAGTTGCGGTTGCTGCTGTGCAGACAATAAGACACTAGAGCTTAACAAAATAATCGCGAAGTACAAGGACACCCGCGGTGCATTGATACCAGTTCTTCATGAAGCTCAGGAACTATACGGGTATCTTCCTATGAGCGTTCAGAAAAAGATAGCCGAAGGGCTTAATGTTTCGCTGGCCGATGTATATGGCGTGGTTACATTTTACACCCAGTTTTCCATAAACCCGAAAGGTAAGTACAAGATAAACGTATGTCTTGGAACAGCTTGTTATGTTAAAGGTGCAGGCGAGATTTTTGATAAGATTTCAGAGATCCTTAAAATAAAAAATGGTGAATGTACCGAAGACGGAATATTCTCGCTGGATGCATGCCGCTGCGTTGGAGCTTGCGGATTAGCGCCTGTTATTATGATAAATGAGGACGTTTACGGAAGATTGACAGCTGATGATATTCCAGGAATCATCAAAAAATATATTGACAAGGAATCGGATGCTAAATAAAGTATGAAGGACATATCGCTCCATTTGATGGACGTTGCGCAGAATTCCATTGTGGCTGAGGCAGACCGAATCATTATCAGCATGAGAATATTGAATAACCTTAATAAGCTTTTGGTTGAAATTGTTGATAATGGCCGGGGAATGGATCCAGAGTTTTTGAAAGAGGCTGCAGACCCGTTCAAAACCAGCAGAACGACGAGAGAAGTCGGACTGGGGATCCCGCTGTTAAAGCAGTCAGCCGAAATGGCAGGCGGAGAATTCAGTCTTGAGTCGGAGCCTTTAAAGGGAACAAAACTTAATGCAAGTTTTAAAATAGATCATATTGACAGAATTCCATTAGGAGATATTGCGGGAACTGTCGGATTGTTAATAAAGGTTAATCCCAATATCTCATGGTTGATTCGATTTACTTCTCCAGACAATGAATTCATATTGGATACAGATGAAATAAAGCGTCAATTAGATGGTGTTCCTATAGAAGATAATAATGTTATTGAATGGATACAAAATACAATAAGCAATGGGGTAAAATCAGTTTTCGGAGGTGTTTTAGATGAAGTCGATTGAAGAATTAAAAGCAATTCGTGAAAAAGCTTTGAAAGAAATGTCTATTCGTGATAATGAAGATAAGACAAGAATTATCGTGGGTATGGCGACATGCGGTATCGCCGCAGGCGCTAAGTCTGTTATGAGTGCATTTATAGATGAAATTGAAAAGCGAAATATTCGCAATGTATCTGTATCCATGACAGGCTGTATAGGTATTTGTCGTTTGGAGCCGGTCGCCGAAATTTTTGAGGCTAACGGTGAAAAAACAACATATGTGAAACTGGATGCAGAAAAAGCAAGAAGAATCGTAGCGGAACATATAGTCAATCAAAAGCCCGTTACCGAATTCACAGTTGGTGCGGCAGAAAGGTAAGGAGGGGTATCGATTATGGTTTACAGATCGCATGTACTGATTTGTAATGGTACCGGATGTACAGCTTCCAAAGCTCCAGATATCATGACCAGACTGGAGAAAGAGCTTGCTGCGAAAGGTATTGAAAAAGAAGTAAAAATAGTTAAAACAGGTTGTTTTGGACTTTGTGAAAAAGGTCCTATTCTTGTTATATATCCCGAAGGGGCTACATACTGCCATGTCAAAGCTGACGATATTGAAGAAATAGTAAGTGAGCATCTGGTAAAAGGCCGTATTGTAAAGCGCCTTCTTTTGGGAGATAAGGATGCGGAGGATGTTGCAAGATCTCTTGATAATGTCGGATTCTTTAACCGTCAGTTACGTATAGCGCTTCGTAATTGCGGTGTTATAAATCCTGAGAACATCGAAGAGTATATTGCCAAAGACGGTTATGCCGCTTTAGCAAAAGCGCTGACAGAAATGACACCTGGCGGAGTTATTGATGAAATCAAGAAATCCGGTCTTCGTGGACGCGGCGGCGGTGGTTTCCCCACCGGACTGAAATGGCAATTTGCAGCTCAAGAAGTAAACGGGGTCAAGTATGTCTGCTGTAACGCCGACGAGGGTGACCCGGGTGCATTCATGGATCGTTCCATACTTGAAGGTGATCCCCATAGTCTTATCGAGGCAATGGCTATAGCCGGATATGCTATAGGTTCAAATCAGGGCTTTATATATGTCCGTGCCGAGTATCCCATTGCGGTTCAGCGCTTGAACATAGCTATAAAACAGGCAAAAGAATACGGGCTTCTTGGTAATAACATTTTTGGTACAGATTTCTCATTCGATCTTGAAATTCGTTTGGGTGCAGGAGCCTTTGTCTGCGGTGAAGAAACCGCACTTATGACCTCAATTGAGGGTAAACGCGGAGAACCAAGGACACGTCCTCCTTTCCCTGCTGTCAAAGGTCTTTGGGAAAAGCCCACAATCCTTAATAATGTTGAAACCTATGCAAATATTCCTGTTATTCTTTTGAAGGGCGCCGACTGGTTTAAGACGATCGGTACCGAAAAGAGCAAAGGTACGAAGGTTTTTGCTATTGGAGGCAAAATCAACAATACAGGTCTTGTTGAGATACCTATGGGAACAACCCTTCGTGAGGTTATTTATGATATAGGCGGCGGTATTCCAAAGGGTAAGAAATTCAAAGCAGCCCAGACAGGCGGCCCTTCAGGCGGATGTATACCTTCTTCCCATATCGATGTTCCCATTGACTATGATAACCTGCTTGAGTTGGGTTCAATGATGGGCTCCGGTGGTTTGATAGTAATGGACGAGGACAACTGTATGGTAGATATAGCCAAGTTCTTTTTAGAATTTACAGTTGATGAGTCCTGCGGTAAATGTCCTCCCTGCCGTATCGGTACAAAGCGTATGTATGAGATCCTTGATCGCATAACAAACGGTAAGGGTGAAGAAGGGGATATAGAGAAACTGGAGATCTTAGCTGACAGCATCAAGCATGGTGCACTTTGCGGCCTTGGCCAGACAGCTCCAAATCCCGTCCTAAGTACCCTTAAGTATTTCCGCGAGGAATATGAAGCCCATGTCAAGGAAAAGAGATGTCCAGCGGGAGTCTGCAAGGCAATGCTCAATTACAGGATCATACCCGACAAGTGTAAGGGCTGCGGTCTTTGCGCAAGAAAATGCCCTGTAGGAGCTATTTCAGGCGAGATCAAAAAGCCATATGTTATCGATAAAACAAAATGTATCAAGTGCGGAGTTTGTATGGATACATGTAAATTTGTCGCAATAGAGAAGAAATAAGAGGGGAGAGTGAAAGAATATGTCCGAGTATGTAACCCTTACAATAGATGGTGTAGAAGTAAAGGCCCCAGTAGGGTCTACCGTGCTTGAGGCTGCGAAGAGTGCCGGAATTAAAATACCCACCCTCTGCTTCCTCAAGGATATCAATGGAATCGGCGCATGCCGTATGTGTATCGTTGATGTAGGAGCAAGAAGCTTTCAGGCGGCTTGTATGTATCCTGTATCTGAGGGATTGAAGGTTATTACCAATAGCCCAAAGATTCGTGAAACACGCAGAGTTACTCTTGAGCTGATTCTGTCTTCACATGAGAAAAAATGCCTGACATGCGTAAGAAACAGAAGCTGTGAGCTCCAGAAGCTTGCCTCGGATTTCAATATCAAGGATATCCGTTTTGAAGGTGAATTACAGAATTATCCCATAGATGATTTGTCGCCTTCCATAGTCCGTGATCCTAATAAATGTATCTTATGCCGCCGTTGTGTCAGTGTTTGCAAGAATATACAGACAGTATCGGCGATAGAGACCAATGACAGAGGTTTTAATACTATTATATCCTCACCTTTCCATATGCCGCTTAAGGATACACCTTGCGTTAACTGCGGTCAGTGTATTACTGCCTGCCCCGTTGGCGCTCTTCGCGAAAAGAGTTCCATTGAAAAGGTGTGGGATGCATTAAGCAGAAAGGATCTCCATGTAGTTGCTCAGACAGCTCCTGCTGTACGTGCGGCCATAGGCGAGGAATTCGGTTATCCCATAGGTACGCCTGTTACCGGTAAAATGGTAGCAGCCATAAAGAAGTTGGGATTTGCCAAGGTATTTGATACCGATACGGCAGCCGACTTAACCATTATGGAAGAGGGTACCGAGCTTGTTGACAGAATCAAAAACAGCGGAAAGCTGCCTTTGATAACCTCATGCAGTCCGGGGTGGATCAAGTTCTGCGAGCACAATTACCCTGATATGCTTGATAATCTTTCAACATGTAAATCTCCTCAGAATATGTTCGGCGCTCTTCTGAAATCCTATTACGCCGAAAAGATGGGTATAGATCCTTCAAAGATATTTGTAGTGTCTATTATGCCATGTACGGCAAAGAAGTTTGAAGCCCAAAGGCCTGAGCTTGCATCAACTGGTTATCCGGATGTTGACGAGGTTCTTACCACCAGAGAACTTGCAGAAATGATCATGGAAGCAGGTATTGATTTTAGAAATCTGAAGGATGAGAATTTTGACGATCCTATGGGTGAAGCCACAGGCGCAGGTGTTATCTTCGGAGCCACCGGCGGTGTAATGGAAGCAGCGCTTCGAAGCTTGCCTTACTTTCTTACCGGCAAAGATGACGAAAATATTGACATACATGTTGTCCGGGGCGTAGAAGGCATTAAAGAAGCGGAATTGGAAATCGCCGGGATTAAAGTTAAGGCTGCAGTTGCTCATGGTCTGGGTAATGCAAGGATGCTAATGGATAAGGTTAAATCAGGAGAAGCCGACTACCACTTTATCGAAATCATGGCTTGTCCAGGCGGATGTGTTTGTGGTGGCGGCCAGCCTATCCAACCAGCTTCAGTGATAAATGAGATCGATCTGAAGGCTGAACGTGCCAAGGCTATTTATCAGGAGGATAAGAATTTGTCCCTGAGAAGATCTCATCATAACCCCAGAGTTCTTAAAATGTATGAGGAGTATTTCGAAAAACCGGGCAGTCACAAATCCCATAAACTGCTGCACACACACTACATCGCACGTGAAAATTATCCTGAGGACAAGTGCGGACAATAAATATAAAGACAAGGTGCCGTGAATAATTCAGGGCACCTTGTTTATATTGCAATACTGGGCTAAAATGATAGGAGTGGCTCAATAACTTTTCGGAGGTCGCAGCATGGAATTCATTACCATATTTAACCAGGTTGCTATACTTTTTGTAATTCTTCTTATAGGGTTAGTGGCAGGCAAATATAAAATCATAGATTCAACCGGAACCAAAAAGCTTTCCGAAGTTCTTCTTTTTGTCACATCTCCCATGATGGTGTTAAATTCTTTTTTTATAGAATTTTCAAAGGAACGTATTGTAAATGTTCTCTGGATCATCGGAACAGGCATTGGAATGTTTATTATCTCGATTTTTCTGTCTAAAGTAATATATGGGAAATTTGAAGAAAAAATTGTGCCGGTTCTGCGCTTTACTGCTATATTTTCAAACTGCGGTTATATGGGTTTGCCTCTTTTGTATGCTGTTTTTGGAAGTGAAGGCGTATTTTACGGATCATTCTATATTGTTACCTTTCATACCGTTCTTTGGAGCTATGGTTATATGATGTATGGAGGAAAAGAGTCCAAGGCAAAAATAATCAAAAGGCTTCTTATAAATCCGTCAATAATTGCCCTTTATATAGGGCTGATCATATTTCTTTTCAGTATCTCCGTACCTGAGACTATTATGGGAGCAGTCAGGGCTGTGGGCGATATGACAATGCCATTATCCATGCTCATTATTGGAGGGATTATGAGTTCTACGAAGCTGCTCGCTGTTTTCAGTGACTGGCGTGTTTATCTATCATCTCTGATAAGGCTTATAGTAATGCCACTGCTGTATTTTGCTATTACCTATTTGCTTGGAGTACCATCATTGCCTATAGCAGTAATGGTTACTTTGCTTGCCATGCCTGCGGCGGCCAATACGACGATTTTTGCGGAGATGTTTGATAAAGACGCGGTTTTTGCTTCAAAGTGCGTGACCGTTTCCACGATCCTCTCCATCATCACTGCACCGATTATCATATCTACTTTTGCATCTTTATAAAATCTGATCGATGCTTAAAGAACTTTGCTGGTTATTATTTAACCAGGTTTTTCTCACTTCACCGGCTCTGTTCATTCATGCAGTAATACTGCAATATATAGCTGACAATGACCTTTTCAGATGCTGATTATTTTCACACAAATGTTGACAATAAACGACGGACAATATATAATTAATTTAACCGTTTAACTTAAGCAAGGTGCTAAAGTAGTTTTACATTATATTTAGTTAACCTCAGGAGGTACAAATGGGTAAAGTAACTATACGGGACGTCGCGAAGCATGCGGGTGTTTCCGTGGCCTCAGTATCATATGTTTTAAATGGTATAGATAAGATTACTGAGGAAACCAAGCAAAAAATATTGAACTCTATAAGGGAGTTGGATTATAAGCCCAGTATTACCGCAAGATGTTTATCAAGCGGAGAATCAAAGCTTATCGGCATATGCCTGCCCATCACCGAAAAAGGTGATATTCCGGGGGATCTTCTCGAAAACAACCCTTTTTTCAGTGAGTTTATTAGCGGAATAGAATTTGTTACCCGCAATAAGGGATACGATATTCTGATTTCAGGCTTTGACAGAAATATGCGTTATAAGGATTGGATACAAAGCAGAAGAATTGACGGTCTGATAATATTAGGGGTCTATCCTAAAACGATTTTCGAAGAAATTAGCAGCATAAATATCCCTATTGTTTTGTCAGACGCTTATGAAGAATATGCTTCCGAATTTCATCGTGTCATGCTGAATGATGAGCTGGGCGGATATATGGCTGCCAGGCACTTGATCGATCTGGGACATAAAGATATCGCTTTTGTATCAGGAAGCATAAAAAACAGTTATATCAATAAAAACAGATACCAGGGATATAAAAGGGCACTGAAGGAAGCCAATATTAAACTCAATAAAAACCTGGTATATGAAGAACATGTTACATTTAACGGAGGATACCGTATAGGAATGGAAATGGTGAAGTCGCGCTGCGAAGCCACTGCTGTCTTTGCTGCAGCCGATATTATGGCCATAGGTATTATGAAATCATTTCTGGAAAATGGCTGTAGAATCCCTGAAGATGTTTCCATAATAGGATTCGACGATATTAAATTTGCTCAATATACTGTTCCCGGGCTCACTACGGTAAAGCAGGATATCATTATGAAAGGCAGGGTATCTGCCGAGATGATTTTAAGCGATCTAAAAAATAACCAGAGAACGAATCATTCTGTGCTATTACAGCCAGAACTCATAGTAAGAGGCTCTACCGCATCAATAAAATAAACTGCATGGATGGCGATTTTATGAATCTATCGTTAAAGAACCTAGGCTTTTCTGTTGATCCGAAAGCCTCTGAAGAATCAGTGGTTCAGGGTGAGAACTACCGTTTTACCATATTGACACCTCAATTGATACGGCTTGAATATGATGAGACTGGCAGGTTTGAAGACAGAGCTACTCAAATTGTTATAGACCGTAATTTTCCGTTAGTGGAATATAGGGTTAAAAATGATGATAATGGACTTGAAATAATTACCGAAAATCTTCATCTGGTATATGATAAAAAGAAATTCAGTAAAAATGGCCTCAGCATCCAGGTTGTCGGAAATCTTAGCAAATACCGCAGCATATGGCGATTTGGTGAAGAAGCTGTTAATCTGAAAGGAACAGCCCGAACCTTGGATGAATCAAATGGAGCTATTCCTCTGGAAGACGGTTTACTCTCCAGGAATGGTTTTTCTATTTTGGATGACAGTAAGTCTTTTATTATTGAAGATAACGAATGGGTCTCGCCGCGAGAAAGTAATTGTATAGATATTTATTTTTTCGGATACGGACGAGAATATTTAAATTGTCTCAGGGATTTTTTCAAACTATGTGGTGAGACGCCTATGCTGCCACGATATGCTTTGGGTAACTGGTGGAGCAGGTTTTACCCATATAGCGAAACCAGCTATAAAGCTTTGATAGAAAAGTTCGAAAAAGAGGAAATACCTTTCTCGGTGGCTGTATTGGATATGGATTGGCATATCACTGATGTTGACCCGAAGTATGGCAGCGGCTGGACCGGTTATACATGGAACAAAAACCTGTTTCCTGACCCAGAAGGATTTATCGGTTGGCTTAACAATAAGGGACTTAAGGTAACGCTTAACGTACACCCTGCCGACGGAGTAAGAGCTTACGAAGAAATGTATCCCGAGATGGCGAAAGAGCTTGGCGTGGATTTGGATAATGAAGATAAGATACATTTCGATATGACAGATCCTGAATTTGTAAAGGCATATTTTAAACATCTCCACCATCCGAATGAGGATATAGGCGTGGCTTTTTGGTGGATTGACTGGCAGCAAGGTTCTTCATCAAAGATTGAAGGGCTTGATCCTTTATGGCTGCTTAATCATTTCCACTTTATTGATAATGGGCGAAACGGCAAAAGACCATTGATTCTTTCGAGGTATGCCGGCATAGGAAGCCACAGGTATCCGATAGGTTTTTCAGGAGATACCTTTGCTACCTGGGAAACTCTTGATTTTCAGCCTTACTTTACTGCTACCGCATCCAACGCAGGGTATGGATGGTGGAGCCATGACATTGGCGGTCATATGCATGGAGTAAAGGATGATGAAATGGCTGCAAGATGGATTCAGTTTGGAGTATTTTCCCCCATAATGAGGATACATAGCTCAGATAATCCATTTAACGTAAAAGAGCCGTGGCAGTATAATCTGATTGTTGAAAATACCATGAAGAGGTTTTTACGGCTCAGGCACCAGCTTATACCCTATATTTATACAATGAACAGAAGATTCAATAAAGAGGGAAAACCTTTGATACAACCTATGTATTATCGCCATCCCGAAGCGGATGAATCCTATGAGGTCCCTAATGAATACTATTTTGGCGATTTGATTGTATGCCCTATTACAAAGCCTATGGATCAGAAGCTAAAAATGGGTACTTTTAAAGCATGGCTTCCGGAAGGTATTTATTTTGATTTCTTCACAGGCTGGGTTTACCGTGGAGGAAGAAAAATCGATCTTTTCAGGGATATAAGTACAATACCCGTTCTTGCCGCTGCAGGATCCGTCATCCCTATGGCATCGGAAGCTTATACCGGCAATTCAACTGACAATCCCACTGATTTGGAAATCAGGGTTTTCGCGGGCGCCAACGGCAGCTTCTGCCTTTATGAGGATAATAGCTGTAATAGCATCGGTAATATACTGCTTGAAACACAGACTAAAATTGAGTTTAAATGGGGAGAAAGATCGGAATTTATTATCAGAGGGTTCATGGGAGACAACGGCGTGATACCAGTAAAAAGGAATTACAGCATAAGATTTACAGGCTATGAAGATACTGATGATATCATAGCTGTACAACAGGGGCAGAGAATTCCTTTTACAAAGGATTATATAAAGGAAACCAACACGATTGAACTAAACATACGATCAGCCTACACCTCTTATGACCTTGAGATAACACTTGCAGCCTCAGGAGAGATTGCTACGAACGATATTAAAGGAAAAGCATTTGAGATCCTCAATAAGGCCGGTATAGAGTTCGATTTAAAGAGCGAAATTTATAAAACCATTGAAAGGTATAATGATAAAACCAGATTGCTTGGAGCGCTGCAGGCTTTAGGGCTTGAGAGTAACTTATTAGCCTCGATGTTTGAGTTAATTACTGCATGACAAATAATTATGATTAATTTGTCCTTGATACTTTTAGTATGAAGGTTTAGTTTCCTGTTACCAAAAAAGTATTAATCAAATGGAGGGATAACAATGAGGCATAAACTTTACCACAGTCAACCTCTTAAGGAAAGCAGTAATGGAGCTGTTAAGCCTGCCAGGGGCATACAGACAACACTTGTTCTTGCATTTATGTTACCTATTGCATGCATAGTCATTCTTGGGATAGTATCTTATACCAAAGCATCTAATGAGATAATAAAAAATTATGAAGAATCAATAGTGCAGACAATGGATATGACCGGTCAATACTATGCTTTTACCTTAAGAACGGTGGAAACAGCTATTAATGAGTTTTATTCAAATCCTGATTTAAATGATTACTATTCAGGGCTCTATAATCTCTCGGAAACTATGAAAACACAATTCTACAACTCAACTCTTCAAAGCTTAAAGGATAAAGCCTGGTCTGATGATTACATAGAAAGCATCTACATTCTATCCGGCAAGGAAGACTCAATGCTGACAACGAATATAAAATTCAATCTTTCTGCAAACGTACAGGATGATATGCTTTATTCCATGTTTATGGAAACCCATGAAGGGCAAATCATACAGAATGATCCAGGAAAATATTTTTGGTTCGGCAATCAGACTGAATTTGATAAGGAGTTGAACGCAAAAAGCGACAGTTACTTTATCAGGATGGCACGCAAGTTTAAAAATACAGATGCCTGCATAATTGTTGACATAAACAGAAAAAAGATGCATGAAATAATGAGCAGTCTTGATTTTGGGGAAGACAGCCTGCTGGGATTTATCACATTCGATGGTGAAGAAATGCTGGCAGAGCCAATAAATGATGAAACTCAGGAGAATGCACAAACTGTATTTTACCATCAGCCATTTTTTAAAGAGGCAATAGAGAAAGAAAGCAGTTCAGGATTTGAATATGTTGAATATAACAGCCAGTCATATTTGTTCACTTATTCAAAGGTAGGGAAGACTGGCGCAGTTATTTGTTCACTTGTCCCAAAATCAATAATAATAGGACAAGCATCTGAAATCAAGAATATTACGGTAATCATCGTTATCCTTGCCTGTCTTCTGGCAATTGTAATATGCAGCATAATAGCCAGTGGGATCGGTAAGGCAATAAAATATATGACAGTTCAATTGAAGAAAGCGACCCAGGGCGATTTGACCGTGGAATTTACCACAAAAAGACGGGATGAGTTTTGGTTGCTCTGAATATGTAGGGAGTGTTCCGTCAAGACCTGCACCTTCGGCAACTCCTACTCCCACACCTCCTCCCGATCCCGGCGACAGAGGTGCAAGTCTGCCGTTTAAAACATACGAAGCCGAAGAAGCAGCCACCAACGGAACTATTCTGGGTCCGAGCCGTACATACAGGGAAATAGCTTCGGAAGCGTCCAACAGGAGGGCTGTACAGCTTAGTTCCACAGGCAGGTATGTTGAGTTTACATTGACCGAACCGGCCGATTCCATGGTTATCAGATATTGCATACCCGATGCGGCCGGAGGCGGAGGAATCAATACAACAATAAGCATGTATGTAAACGGAAGCCATAATATGGATATACCACTGACCTCCAAATACAGTTGGGTATATGGAGCTTACCCATGGACGAATAATCCGTCTGATGGACTGGCACACAGATTCTTTGATGAGACCCGTGTGACCTTCAACACTCTTCAGGCCGGTACAAAAATCAGACTGCAGAAGGATTCCGGAGATACAGCATCATATTATGTCATAGACCTGGTTGATTTTGAGAAAAGACCTACACAATTAACACAGCCTGCCAACAGCCTGTCGATCACATCCTACGGGGCCGTACCAAACGACGGAATTGACGATAAAGCTGCTTTGATTAACTGTATTGCTGCCGCCAAAGCACAGGGCAAAAGCGTATGGCTGCCTGCAGGAACCTTTGATCTGACTACTCCGGGCTACATTACGGTCGATAACGTAACGATCAGAGGCGCAGGTATGTGGTATACCACTCTTAAAGGTATAGGAGCCGCTTTCGCCTTGAACGGCAACAACTGCAAATTCTATGATTTTTCCATATTCGGGGATACAACCAGAAGGGAAGACAGTTCTCCTGAGACAGCGTTTGACGGCAATGCCGGAACAGGTTCGGTAATTCAGAACATATGGGCTGAGCATTTGAAATGCGGCGTATGGGTCAATTCACCTACCAACGGCATTCAAATTCTGAAT
>JAAYNO010000204.1 GCA_012520855.1 Clostridiaceae bacterium
AAAATGGATGGAGCCAATAAGATAAAGGAAAGAATCATAGTCGATGCCAGGGAAAGAGCAAAAAAAATCATTGAAGATGCGAAGCTCGAAGCTCAGGGCATTATTAGGGAAGCTGAGAAGCAAGCTTTTCAGCGTGTGGCAATAATGACCGAAAAGGCAAAGGAAGAAGCAGTTCTGTATAAACAGCGCTTTCATGCCGCTGGCGAAATGGAAGACAAAAAAAGCATTTTAAAAACGCGTCAGGATACAATTGATGAAGCTTTTTCCGCCGCCCTTTCAAGAATCGCAAAACTGCCTGATGAAAAATACAGCCTCTTCATAGAAGACGTCCTAATAAAGGCGGCAAAAGATGAAGAAGGTGACCTTGTTATGAATAAGAAAGACAAACAGCGTCTGGGGCGGCAATTTGTTGATAAGATAAACGCGAAATTTAAAGCTATGGGTAAAAAAGCTATGCTGAAGCTTGCTGAGGAAAACTTAAATTCCTGCGGCGGCTTTGTCGTCCGATATGGTGAAATGGAGATAAACTGTACCCTGGAAGTTTTGTTAAACATGGCAAGGCCAAATCTGGAAGCTGAGGTCGCCACAATATTATTCGAAGAATAATGAAGCTTAAACTCAGTTTGAAATAAAGCAAAGGAAAAGGAGTCTATATGGCCAAAGTCAAGCAAGAGGATTATGCATATGCAACTGCACGAATACGTGCCAGGGAACCAAAGCTTTTGAGCCGCAGCAGACTGGAACGCCTTTTTGAAATAAAGGATTATTCTGATGCGGTCAGGATAATGGTTGAATCAGGATATAGCAATGAACAGGCAGACAGCAGAAAAAGCGGGGCTGAAAATCTTGATGACATTCTCTCTGCCGAGCTTGCAAAAACTTATGATTTAATCTGTGAGATGATTCCAGACCCACAGGTCCTTAACCTGTTCAGAAAAAGATATGATTATCTTAATGCCAAGCTGATCTTAAAGGCTGAAGCGTTAAAATTAGAAGTTCGTGAAACCTTATCAGAGCTGGGCACAATTGAGCCTGGAAAGCTGCTGAAATCAATTTCCGGTAGAAAGCTCTCAGATTTGCCGGAGATCTTCAGCGAGGCAATTACAGAAAGCCTGGGAGTGTTTAATGCTTCAGGTGATCCTCAAATGATAGATTTTATAATGGATAAAGCCAGCTTAAGGGATATGGCGGAGGATGCCATAGCAAGTGAAGATCCTTTTTTGATTAAGCTCGTGGATATGCTTATTGACACCGCAAATCTGCGCATTCTTATAAGATCAAAGCTTCTTAATAAGCCCGATGATTTTATCAAAAAGGCATGGATAAGCGGAGGAAGCTTCAGCAATAAATTATTTGAAGAGATGGAGAATAAGGGGCTTAATAACCTCTTCGATGTTCTCAAAAGTCTCGGTCAGGAAAGGCTTGCAGCCGATTTGTCAGAGGCAATCGGTCAATTCGACGGCATATCCGAGATCGAGAAGATTTTGGACGATTATATAACTCATCTTCTGAAGCAGGGTAAATTTGTTACCATGGGAATCGAGCCTGTTATAGGATACTTGTTTTTCAAGGAGACCGAAATCAAAAATGCCCGATTGATAATAACCGGTGTTATGAATAAAATTCCAAGGGAAACTATAAAAGAAAGGCTGAGGTTGGGCTATGCATAAAATTGCAGTCATGGGAGACAAAGACAGTATACTGGGATTCAAGGCAATTGGATTCGATATTTATCCCACTGAAAACAAATACCCTACCGGGAATGAATACCCTACCAAGTATCAGGAAGAAAAGGCAAGCCTGTTAAACAGCCTTGTTGAAGATGGATATGCCCTGATATACATTACCGAGGATGCAGCAAGAGACATAATGGATGAAATATCCAAATACAGGAGCAGTTATTTTCCTGCAATTATCCTTATTCCCGGCAGTACGGGATCATTGGGGATAGGTAAGAGATTTGTTAAGGAAAGTATTGAAAAAGCGGTTGGAGCTGACATTTTAGCTCATAATGAATAAACTTAAAAAATTCATATTCGGGTAAGCTCGGATGTTTGAAAGGATTGGAATCGATATGAATCAAGGCAGAATCGTCAAAGTGTCAGGACCATTGGTAGTGGCGGAGAACATGCGTGACAGCAACATGCTGGACGTTGTGCATGTATCGGAAATGAAATTGATAGGAGAGATTCTGGAAATCCATGAGGATAAAGCCTCCATTCAGGTTTATGAGGAAACCTCAGGTTTGGGTCCCGGTGAACCGGTTGTTTCAACCAAATCACCGCTGAGCGTTGAATTAGGGCCGGGTCTTATTGAGAATATATTCGACGGTATCCAGAGACCGTTGGATACTATGCGCAGTGTTACAGGCAGCAATATAACCCGGGGTATCAAACTTCCTGCGTTAAGCAGAGAAAAAGAATGGGATTTTGTTCCGGTTAAAAAAGTTGGAGATATGGTTCAAGCCGGTGATATCATAGGAACCGTTCAGGAAAATGAGGTTTTCCAGCACCGGATCATGGTTCCCTATGGTATCGAAGGAACGCTTGAATCTATCGAAGCCGGTAAATTTACTATAGATAAGGTTGTTGCCAAGGTTAAGGATAAGAATGGTAATATTAATGAGTTAACAATGATGCAGACATGGCCTGTCCGGAAAGAAAGGCCTTATAAGGAGAAGCTGTCACCTGATGCACCGCTTATTACAGGGCAAAGAATAATCGACACTCTCTTCCCTATAGCATCCGGAGGAGTAGCGGCAATACCTGGTCCCTTCGGAAGCGGCAAGACTGTTGTTCAGCATCAGCTTGCTAAATGGGCCGAAGCTGATTTGGTCGTCTATATTGGATGCGGTGAGCGCGGCAATGAAATGACCGACGTTCTTATGGAGTTTCCGGAGCTTAAGGATCCTAAAACAGGACAACCTCTGATGAAAAGAACGGTACTTATAGCCAATACCTCCGATATGCCTGTTGCTGCCCGTGAAGCGTCTATTTATACAGGAATAACGATCGCTGAGTACTTCAGGGATATGGGATATTCGGTGGCTCTGATGGCTGACTCCACCTCCCGTTGGGCTGAAGCACTCCGCGAAATGTCAGGCCGATTGGAAGAAATGCCGGGTGAGGAAGGCTATCCTGCTTATTTGGCATCACGCCTTGCTCAGTTTTATGAAAGAGCAGGTAAAGTAAAAACCCTCGGCTCAGATGACAGGGTTGGAGCAATAAGTGCGATAGGAGCTGTATCCCCTCCCGGAGGAGACATATCGGAACCAGTATCACAGGCCACTTTAAGAATAGTAAAGGTGTTTTGGGGTCTTGACTACAATTTATCCTACAAAAGACATTTCCCTGCTATAAACTGGCTGCAGAGCTATTCTCTTTATCAGGATAAGCTTTCTGACTGGTATCGTGAGAATATTTCAAGGGATTGGAACAAATTCAGGGCTGATACGATGCGTATTCTCCAGGAGGAGGCTGAGCTTCAGGAAATCGTCCAGTTGGTAGGTATTGATGCACTTTCACCAGCTGACAGAGTCACTCTGGAGGCAGCAAGATCGATCCGCGAGGACTATCTGCAGCAGGATGCCTTTAATGAAGATGATACCTATACGACGCTTGATAAACAGTACAGAATGCTCAAGATCATTCTGGCTTTTTATGAGAAATCTCAGGAAGCGATAAAAAAAGGTGTGGATATAAACGACCTCTTTTCATTACCGGTTAGAGTAAAAATCAGCCGGATGAAATTATTACCACAAAAAGAGGGAAGCAAGCCCTTCGATGAAATAGAGGAAGAGCTTTCCAAACAGATCGAAGCCCTTTATAAATAATCCGGCAGGCGATATACCTGTTGCGGAATGGAACTTCATTTCAATAAAGATCTAAATGCAAATTGAGTTCAATTTGCTGCGAATCTCACATTCGCTGCTAATATGAGATTCGCATAGGAAGGAGAGAAGAGCTTAATGCTTAAAGAATATCGTTCAATTGTCGAAGTTGCCGGACCATTGATGCTGGTTCGAAATGTAGAAGGTGTTACTTATAACGAACTGGGCGAGATAGAGCTTGGCAGCGGAGAAATAAGACGCTGCAGGGTTTTGGAGGTAGATGGGAATACCGCTCTGGTACAGCTCTTTGAAAACGCCGTCGGTATTAATTTATCCAACAGCAAGGTTCGATTCCTAGGGCGCAATCTGGAACTTCCGGTTTCGGAAGATATGTTGGGACGGGTATTCGACGGACTTGGAAAGCCAATTGACGGCGGGCCGGCAATAATTCCCGAAAAAAGGCTGGACATAAACGGCCTGCCGATGAACCCTACTGCGAGGGATTACCCCAATGAATTTATCCAGACCGGTGTCTCAGCAATAGATGGGCTTAATACCCTTGTAAGAGGACAGAAGCTTCCAATTTTTTCAGCTTCAGGTTTACCGCATGCTGATTTGGCAGCGCAAATAGCCCGTCAGGCAAAGGTTATAGGAACTGACAGCAAATTTGCCGTTGTGTTTGCGGCAGTGGGTATAACCTTCGAGGAGGCAGATTTCTTTGTCAGTGATTTTAAAAGGACAGGTGCAATAGAAAGAGCAGTCCTTTTTATGAACCTTGCCAATGACCCGGCTGTTGAGCGTATCGCAACACCTAGAATGGCTTTATCTGCCGCTGAATTTCTGGCCTTTGAAAAGGATATGCACGTATTGGTTATTATAACTGACATAACAAATTACGCTGAAGCTCTTCGTGAAGTATCGGCAGCTCGTAAAGAGGTTCCTGGACGCCGCGGTTATCCCGGTTATCTTTATACCGACCTGGCTTCACTGTATGAACGCGCAGGCCGCATGAAGGATAAGGAAGGCTCAATAACGTTGATTCCGATTCTTACAATGCCTGAGGATGACAAGACTCACCCGATCCCAGACCTTACCGGCTATATCACCGAAGGTCAGATTATATTGAGCCGTGAGCTCCATAAGAAAGGTCTTACTCCTCCCATTGACGTTTTACCTTCTCTTTCTCGTTTGAAGGATAAAGGAATAGGTAAAGGCAAAACACGTGAGGATCACGCTAATACAATGAACCAGTTGTTTGCGGCATACGCAAGAGGAAAAGACAGCAAGGAACTGGCCGCTATTTTAGGTGAAGCAGCCTTAACTGACATTGATAAACTGTACGCAATATTCTCTGAAGATTTTGAGAAGCGTTACGTTTCACAGGGATTTGAAACTGACCGAAGCATAGAGGAAACATTAAACCTGGGCTGGGAGCTGTTATCCATACTTCCGACATCAGAGCTTAAGCGTATAAGGCCCGAATATATTGAAAAATATTATCCGAAA
>JAAYNO010000205.1 GCA_012520855.1 Clostridiaceae bacterium
ACTCCCGCAAACCCATCATATCCAACGTACGCCATGCCGATAAGCTCAGAATTATAATTGAATACTGCACCGCCTGATGAACCACCTTGTATCAACGTATCTGTCAATGCCATGTAGTATTCTGTAGCAGTTGATACGATGCCTGAGTATATGCATTCGTCGACCATATTTTGTGCGCCTTTGGGGCTTGTTATGGTCACTAACTTTTCCCCTTCGGTCAGCTTGTTTGAATCCCCAAGTGTTAACGATGGCAACATGATTGAAGCCTTTAAAACCGCCAGATCAAGTTTCGGGTCGATATACTCTATTGTCGCCGTTCTTGCATTACTCGTGTCGTCCGTATAGACTTCAATCTTTTTATATCCATCGACAACGTGCTTTGCCGTGATAACATAGCCGTTGTATACCCAACCGCTCCCCTGATTGATTATATCGCCTTTGTAAGCGTATATCATAACACAGCTATTCTTGCAGTTGGCAACAACTTCTTCAAGGTCAGTCTTCTTCTCAACCTCTTTGATGACTTCTTTTACAACCTCAACCGGGATTTCCTTGACTACTTCCTTCTCAATTACAATCGGTGTCGGCTCAGGAGTCGGTTCAGCCTTGGTATCTGAAATAAGGTATACCGTAGTTAGCGTTATTGCAACGCCTAGAATGAATGATACTATGTGAGTGGTGAATGCTTTTTTCATCGTTACCACCTCAATTATATTTTACCATAATTACACTCCCGTCATCATACCGATATAGTCAATATCTGCTTTGCTTATGAGTTCGAGCGGTGGTTCTGGCATAGGTTTAGGTGGCTTTTGATTATAGATTTTTCACGTCCCAGAAAATAGGGGTAAAATGGGGGTATTTTTTATAAAAAAGCGGGAATCAGAATTTCTGAAACCCGCTTTTTTATCTGGTCGGAGTGACTGGACTCGAACCAGCGACCTCTTGCACCCCAAGCAAGCACTCTCATCCACCTGAGCTACACCCCGACAGCGACAAAACATATTATACGATATATGAAACAAAATCACAATACCCTTTTTGTAAATCTGCCATGTATCTATCCCCTCTTTATCCCCTTTTTCATTACTCTTTCGGTGATAGAGAGCGATTTTCTCCTGTAATATCCAAATACCTTTATAATGAAAAGGAGCTAATGGAAAGCAGCCATAATGGACACACAGCAAAAGGGACTATCTCGAAACCGGGTCTCTTCAGCTTTTTAACCGAAGATCAAAGCACCATGAAGTGATTTCGAGACAATCCCCTTAGTGGAATATCACTGGAGCATTTTATGTACTGCTTTTTGCGGAATACTTTTTAAATGCCATAAATGCAAAGAAACCGAAAACCAGCACTGCAAATAAGCTAGACCAGCTAAATCCCAAGTATTCATTGAATAGCCACTTAATAAAGGTGATTAGCTCAATCAGCGCTTTAACCCCTAATCCAATCATTAGAGCCTGATAATTGTTATTGGCAAGGCATAAAAGAATCCCAAGAAAGAAAGCATAGTAGATGATGCTGCTTATGATCCCGCCCAGGTAAGCAAATGCGCCGATAAGCATCAGAGCAGCACAGCCATACAGTATAATCATGTCCATACCGATCAATGAAGATAAAATTGGTTTGCTCTCAAAGTATTTTTTCAGTTCGACATTAACATTCTCAATCATAAAAAACGCCTCCCATCAATTATGTAAATATTATTCCACTTAAATAATATTATACATGAATAACAGGAATATTTCGCCTGTTAATTTATTATTACTGCTTTTCTTTCGGTGGTAAAATAGATGTACAATATATAATAAATTTACACTATTTGAGGAAGGTTTTTATGAGGACTAAAAACATAACGGGCAAAAACAAAAAATATAAATGGAAATTCTTCTTATTAGGTCTGATCCCTCTTGCAATACTAATCAGAAGGCTAATGGCATTGTCCCCTGATTTTACCGAATATATATATTCACGGGGAGTATATAAGTATGTAATGCAGCCCGTCAGTCTCTTAACAGGGCTGTTTCCATTCTCTGTTGCCGAATTTGTACTTATTTTTCTTGTTGTTTATACTCCTGTCAGGCTTATTTACATTACTATAAAGGCGATCAGATCAAGAAAATGGTCAATTTTGTTGCAGTTTACCGCAAATGTTGTACTGGTGGGTTCTCTATGGTTTTTTATCCAGGTCATGGTCTGGAATATAAATTATGAGCGTTTGCCTTTCTCTGAAATTGCCAAAATAGATATACAGGAGTCATCGGTTGATGATTTGGAAGCACTTTGCAGATATCTGGTCGATAAGACTAATGAATTAAGAGAGCAGGTTGAGGAAGACGAGCACGGGATAATGACAGTTAAAGGAGGCTATAAATCAATTCTGAAGCGCGCCCAGGCAGGTTTTGATTCCCTTGAGGCGAAGTATCCCTTTTTAGGAGGAAAATATGGTCCTCCTAAACCTGTATTGCTGTCACGGCTTATGTCACACTCAAATATTATTGGCATATATTCCTGTCTTTCAGGAGAAGCAAATATTGATGTCGATATCCCGATAGTGGCAATAGCCTCCACAACACTTCATGAAATGGCACATCAACGAGGTTTTGCCAGGGAGGATGAGGCCAATTATATCTCTTATATCGCCTGTATGGCTCATCCGGATGCAGATTTTAAGTATTCTGGCTGTGTCATGGCGCTGCAGTATTCAATGAATGCTCTTTACTCGGAAAATCCTGACAGATATTTCGCAGTTTCAAAAAACTACGGTCCCGGATATCTGAGAGATTTGGAAGCCGAAAGGGCATATTGGAAGCAATTTCAGGGAATAACCAAGAAAGTTGCCGATAAAATGAACGACACCTATTTAAAGTTGAATGGCGAGACCGATGGTGTAAGGAGTTATGGAAGGATGGTCGATCTTCTCTTAGCCGAGTTTAAGGAATTTAATCAGTAGTACAGATAATCTCCTCTAATCAAAGTATATGCATGCCGAAATCTAACATGTATAAAATAGACAAAAATCAATAAGAATTTAGCTTTTTTTTCTATTTTACACAAAAGCCCTGACGTGATAACTTAATAATATACATTTTTATTGAATTAATATACAAATGATGATCTTTGCTATGGATTAAATCACGAAAGGGTTTTTTAAATGCAAAAGCCAAAATTGTTTACCGTCCTGGGGGGCGGTTATACAAAAGAGCAGTTTTTTAAGGATTTTTCAGCAGGGTTGATTGTCGGAATAATAGCAATTCCCCTATCGATCGCACTAGCTGTCGCATCGGGTGTATCTCCTGAAAAGGGACTCTACACTGCCATAATCGCAGGCTTTATTATTTCTTTATTGGGCGGAAGCAGAGTTCAGATAGGCGGGCCTACAGGCGCATTCGTAGCGATAATATACGGGATCATTGAAAAAAAAGGATATCCTGCATTAGTACTGGCAACAATTCTGGCAGGTATTATCCTTATTTTTATGGGCTTAGTCAAGCTGGGAAACATAATAAAATATATTCCTTATCCAATAACTACAGGCTTCACGAGCGGAATCGCCCTGATTATTTTTTCTCAGCAAATAGGTGATTTTCTTGGTCTCAAGATGGAAAAGACGCCTTCGGAGTTTATTCCAAGAATAGGTGAGTATATAAAATCAATCGATACTATAAATATAGACAATTTGATTGTGGGTATTATATCGCTGCTGATAATCATTAGCTGGCCATATATCAATAAAAAGATCCCTGGTTCCCTTGTTGCAATAATAGCTTCGACAATAATTGCAAAACTCCTGGGAATCCAGGCGGAGACTATAGGCGACCGCTACAATGATTTGCAGGCGGCTCTCCCCTCTATTCAGCTTCCTCATATTGATCTTGACATGATAATCGATATCTTTCCTTCTGCATTAACAATTGCTGTCCTTGCAGGAATTGAATCGCTTATGTCAGCAGTTGTTTCAGATGGTATGATAGGAGACAAACACAATTCAAATATGGAGCTTGTCGGACAAGGAATCGCAAATGTTTTTTCAGGCCTTTTTGGCGGAATACCCGCGACAGGAGCTATAGCAAGAACTGCTGCAAATGTCAGGAACGGCGGCAGAACACCGGTTGCGGGAATCGTTCACTCAGCGGTTGTTTTGGCTGCAATGGTTTTATTGATGCCATATACAAAGATGATCCCTATAGCTACTCTCGCTGCGATTCTTATGGTAGTTGCCTATAATATGAGCGAATGGAGAGCTTTTAGAAACCTGTTTAAGGCCCCTAAAACAGATATAGCTGTTCTATTATTCACATTTGTTTTAACTGTAGCAGTCGATCTTGTTATCGCCATTGAGTTTGGTGTAATAATATCAGCCTTTCTGTTTATGAAGCGTATGGCCGACAACACGAAGGTCGAATCTATCAAGAATGAGATCCAGGAAAGCTCCGGAATAACTCTCGCTAATCCTGAAGGAATCGATCCGGCGATACAGGTTTACCAGATATATGGACCTTTTTTCTTCGGTGCCGCTGATAAATTCATCCAAACTATACAAGATAATATCTCTGCAACGAATGTTGTGATTATTCACATGCGGCATGCCGCTTTTATGGATGCTACAGGCTACCACGCTTTATACAAGACCTATTCATTTTGCCGGAAGCATAAGATACTCCTGCTGCTTACGCAGGTGCAGAAGCAGCCTTATGAGCTTTTATGCAGAAATGGTTTTGTGGAACTAATAGGTAAAGATAACTTTTGCCCGGATATAGAGCACGCGTTGGTTCGCGGTAACGCTTATGCAGAGTTAAACAGAAAGTTTCCGTTAAGGAAGTATGGGTAGATCAACTTTGTCATTCTGAATGGATCGAAGGATATTTATGAGATCCTTCGATCCACTTCATTACGCTCGGAATGACAGTTTGATTTATGTCTAAGTCTCTATTCTCTCACTTCCAGCCTCTCACTTCGCACATCAGTTTTTAATCATTTGCCAATTCCTTTATGGAAGTGACCAACGAAGCCATGTTCTGAATCTCAGACGGGATTATTATCTTGGTTGATTTTCCGTCTGCTACTTTTTCAAAGGTTTCAAGACTGCGGATCGAAATAACCTCTTTAGTCAGTTCCTGATCCTTAATCATTTTAAGACCTCTGGCGGTAGCATCCTGAACCTTCAGGATCGCCTCGGCCTGACCTTCGGCTTCACGGATGGTGGCTTCTTTTTTCGCCTCTGCCCGTAATATTGCTGCGGTTTTTTCAGCTTCAGCTTCCAGAATGAGTGCCTGCTTCTTTCCTTCAGCAACAAGGATATTGGAGGTCTTTTCACCCTCGGCTCTCAGTATGGCTTCACGTCTTTCACGTTCTGCTCTCATCTGCTTTTCCATTGCGTTCTGAATATCAACAGGAGGAATAATGTTTTTTACCTCAACACGGTTTATCTTGATTCCCCATGGGTCGGTTGCTTCATCTAATATGATTCTCATTTGATTATTAATTGTATCACGGGAAGTTAAGGTTTCATCAAGCTCCAAATCGCCTATAATATTACGCAGGGTTGTTGCGGTAAGTGTTTCTATAGCCATTATAGGACGTTCGACACCATAAGTATAAAGCTTCGGGTCTGTTATTGTAAAATAGATCACGGTATCGATCTGCATGGTGACATTGTCCTTGGTTATCACCGGCTGAGGTGGAAAATCCAGCACTCTCTCTTTAATAGATACACGGTTTGCGATTTTGTCTATCAGTGGAACTTTCATGTGAAGTCCTACATGCCATGTTTCTTTATATGCTCCCAGTCTTTCTATTACATAGGCCTGTGCCTGGGGAACAATCTTTATGTTCCTGATGACAACGATGATAAGAAGTAATATTACTCCAGCGATTACATATTCCATTATGATACCTCCTGTAATTTTATTATTATGTTTTATCCGAAGCTTTTACAATCAGCTTTACGCCCTCAATAGCTAAAATGTCTACTTCAGTATCTGCCAATATTGATTCACCCGATTCACTAACGGCTGTCCATATCTGGCCTTTTACCTTGACCTGGCCTGCCTTATGCTCTGATATGTCCATGGTAACCAGACCTGTAGTACCAATAAGAGCATCCACATTCGTCCTTTGGGTTCCGACCTTCAGGTATTTTACTGCAATCGGTCTTGTAAATATTATCATAACTATTGAAACAACAAAAAATGCTGTGATCTGTAACCACAGAGGCAGATTAAAAAGTGCTAAAATAAAGGCCACAAGAGATCCGCCGGCTAGCCATATGGTCGTAAGGTTAACTGTTGCAGCTTCAATACCGATGAGTATGACCATCAAACCAAGCCAGGCATAAATATATGCATTATCCAATAACATAACCTCCCTTACTGTCTTTATTATAATACTTACATGCTCGTTTATTTATGATTTCTTTAGTCTTTGTTCTCCTCCTCGAAAATATCAAATAGTTTAATATAGCATCTTCTTCTGCGGTGAATCCTGGTACTGTAATTTTTCCACAGAGACTGAACAGCATGGTTTGTCTCCAGTTCAGGTGATGCTATAGCCCGTACTACACCGTTTTTTGTTGCAGCTTTAGTAAGCTCATCCAGCATTACATACGGAACTCCTTTTGATCGCAGTTCAGGCCTTATGGCAACCAGATACAGATCGAGAGTATCATTTTTCTTTATGGCATTTATAAAGTGAATAAATCCAGTTGGGAATAAACGACCTTTGCTCTTTTGAGCAGCTTTAGAAAGAGATGGAATAATGATTCCGAATCCTGCAATCTTCCCGTCATCACCCTTTATTATACAAATATATTCCGGGTTCAGAAAAGAGAAGAATTGCTTTACATAACAATCTACCTGCCTGGCGGTAATGGGGACCACTCCATAAAGATGCTCGTAACCTTTATTTAGTAAATCAAATACTTCTTCGACATATGGAAGAACATCCTTTGGTTTCTTCAGCGGAACAACACTCAAGCCATATTTTTCTTTTGCTTTTTGGGCAAGCATGGAAATCTTTTTAACAGCATCATCCTTTGGCATAGTTATGTCTATTTCTATCCACTCGGCATCCTTTACATAACCTAGAGCTTCCATGTGCTTCATGTAATAAGGATAATTGTATATTGTAATAAAAGTACCAAGTTCTTCGAATCCCTCAACCAGCATTCCTTGCTTATCCAGATCACAAAATCCTAATGGACCATGCACACCATCCATACCGTTTTCCTTTGCCCATGATTCAACGGTTTGAAGCAATGCTTTTGAAACATCAGGATCGTCTATAAAATCGATCCAGCCAAAACGGGCATAGCGGTTCCCCCATTTATTTATGTAACTATGACTGATTATTCCGGCTATACGCCCTGCCAACTCGCCGTCCTTGTACGCCAGCCACATCTCGGCGTCACTAAACTCGAAGGCAGGGTTTTTATTTTTATCAAGAGTAAATTTATCATCGGATATCAACGTAGGTATCCAATAAGGATTATCCTTATATAGCTTGAAAGGAAACTTAACAAATGAATCAAGCTGGCGCTTGGTTTCGACTTTGACGATATTGACCATATCTGCTCTCCTTCTGCATTTTAGCTCTTTTTACTGTATTTGCTCAGCAAAATTGATTAGTCCGACCTCTGACTTCTATACGGGACATCGAGTACGCCGCCCCACTTCTTACTTCTAACCTCTAATTCAGTATATCATTATTGGTGATCCGCAACAATACTACATATTGCGTTCAGCAATGCACTATCTATTCAGTCAATCCCACCTTATATACACTTCTTCTGTCTAAAGACCAAACCGGTTCGGAGAATTGTCCGGCTTCAATGTTTTTAGTAGCATTCTGATAGTCATATACTCTGGCATCGATCATATCAATATGGTGCAGCAGCTCTGCTTCCAGGAACAATGGTTTTTTTGGGCTTCCATATTCGGCCTCATTGTGATGGCTCACCACCATATGCTTTAAAAGGAGCATTACTTCCTCAGAAGCCTTTACACATTCTCCGGCTCTGTCAAGCTCTTCGACGCCCATAATGATATGCCCCAGGAATTGGCCATGCTTCGAATATTCTGCCATACCTAATTCGTTGCTGGTGAGTTCACCAATTTTTGCAAGGTCATGAATAATAATTCCGGCAAATAGTAGATCGGTATTTATTCCTTCATAGACTTTCGACAACGCTTCCCCTGATCTCAGCATTCGTACTATATGGTATAAAAGACCGCTTCTCATGGCATGATGAAGGCTTTTTGCCGCCGGATAATACATAAGCCTGTCTTCTTTTTCATCTAAAAGCTTCATTACTACAGAACGAATTTCGCTGTTTTTTATTTTTGCTGCATACAAATAAACTTCCTGAAGCATCTCCTCCGGCGGAACAGGCGCTGTCGGCACAAAATCACTAATTAGCTTTTGGTCCTCATCATCGGCAATTTTCACTTTGATTAGTGTTAGCTGCAGCGATTCCTTCCATAGATCCACTTTCGCATTGACATAATACAGTTTGTAAGGTAAAAGGGAGTTTAACTCAACCTCGCCTGCGTCCCACCATTTTGCCTGTATACTGCCGGTGCTGTCTGCCAGATTAATATCCAGATAAGGCTTCTTATTGGAAGAAATCTTCAATTCTGCTGATTTCAACAGATATATTCCGTTAATAACTCCCCCTGCTTTAAGCTCAGAAATCTTGGTTCCTTCAAATTTCATTCCTGCACTTATACCCCCTTTAAGCGATCAGTGTTTTTTATTATAGAATAATTGTACACTATTACACTAAAAGAAGGTAATAAAAAATACGAGTTTTTTTACTCGTATTTTCTAAATGTCCCAAATATCAACTATCCGGTATTCTGGTTTTCTGAACAGATCGATCTCTTTCGGCTTTACAAGCATCTTTCCGTTTTCATCTATCACTATTCTTACAACAGGACGATTCGGAAAGTTTTTATTATATTTTGCTACAAGCCCCTTTTCGCCCGAGTTGAGTTTGACGGCAGTTCCAACAGGATAATTGGCGATATGGCTTATAAATGCATCCAGCACAGTCTTATCGAAATGCTTATTGCTTAAGGAGCACATGTAATCCACAACCTCATGAGGAAGCATCTTTTTTCTGTATATCCTGTTTGTCGTAAGCGCGTCATAAACATCCGAAATGGCCACTATACGTGCAGGCACGGGAATATCATTATTCTTAAGACTATATGGATATCCGCTGCCATCCTTGCGTTCATGATGCGACAGCGCTATTATATGAGCTGTTGAATTAACATCACTTGAATTCTTTAATATTTCATATCCGTAAACAGTATGTTTTTTTACCTCATCAAATTCATTAATAGTAAGGTTAGTGGGCTTCTGAAGTATCTGTTCGTCTATCATGATTTTCCCGATATCATGAAGAAGGGCTCCAACGCCTAATTCTCTGAGACTTTCGCCCTTTATGCCCAAGGCAATACCTGTGATCAGGGACAGTATACATACATTTACACTGTGCGAATAGGTATAGTCATCGATCGAACGGATATCAGAAAGATTCGCGATGATAAAATCGCTTCTCAGGATATTTTCCAAAAGCTTTTCTACCATCTCTTTAATCTTTTTGCCATCAACAGAAATCTTTATGGAGGGTGTTGTCATTATGGTTTTTATTTTAGCCTTGACATCCAGTACAATATCTTCTTTGACAATATCAGAAACCACAATACCTTTCGATAGTTCATCCTCGACGTATATTTCTGTAATATTATAACGTTTTAATTGTAGTATTTTCTCCTCGGTAAGCTCTGAACCGGCAGATAATAAAACTATACCATCCAGGGATTGTATGGTACGTGCTACGTGAACACCTGCTCTAGCTCGCTCCAGGCTTATTTTCCTCACTGAGTCTTGCCCTCCGAAATAAAATAAAATGCTGAATATTGTGCTTTAATCAGTAGCAATAGAGTTTCCTATGTCTTTTTAGCGCATCTTTTTTTGCTTTTTTTAATTCCTTATATTTATTTTTATCGGCTTGGAATAATAAAAGCTTTATATATGACTATTCCAATAATGGCTTAACAACCGTCAAAACATCACGCTTTAGAAGCTCCAACTCTTTATCTGCATTCTCCAGGGAAGAAGAAGAAACTCCATAATAAATTTTGATTTTGGGCTCAGTTCCCGAAGGCCTTATACAGAACCAAATCCCCGAATCAAGAGTATAATGGAGAACATTGGACTTCGGTAAATCTATCAAAAAACGTTCCTTTGTTTTAAGAAACACTTTTTCCTGTCTTTCATAATCAGAAATAATCTCAATATCTCTGGTGCCGATTTTTGAGATCTCCATATTTCTCAGGGCCACCATAGCCGATTCTATTTTTTCCAGGCCTTCCTTCCCCTTAAGAGTAAATGAATCTATTCCCTCTTTTACATAGCCATACCTCTCAAAAAGCTCCAAAAGGCCTTGATAAAGGCTCATGCCTCTGGACTTGTACCATGCATAAACCTCTGCGATAAGCATTGATGCAACAACTGCATCCTTATCACGAGCATGGGTTCCGGCAAGATATCCATAGCTTTCTTCAAAACCGAATATGAACTTTTTTATACCGGTATCATCCAGCAGTCTGATTTGTTCTCCGATAAATTTAAAGCCTGTGAGAACATCAATTATTTCAACCCCATATCTTTGGGCGATCTTTCTTGCCAAATCGCTGGAGACAATGGTTTTTATAACAAATGCATTGTCAGGCAGCACTCCCGCCTGCTTCTTTTGGGAAAGGATGTATTCCATCAAGAGGCAGCCGGTTTGATTGCCTGTCAAGGTTATATATTCGCCTTCAGTGTTGCGCACCACAACTCCTACCCGGTCTGCATCAGGATCTGTACCTATAATAAGATCAACATTCTCTTTTTCAGCCATTTCGATAGCAATATTGAAAACAGCCTTTTCCTCAGGATTAGGGTATTTGACAGTTGAAAAGTCCGGGTCGGGCTTTTCCTGTTCTTCAACAACCAACACTTGCTCAAAACCAATTTCTTTTAGTATCCGTCTGACAGGCTTATTACCGGTACCATGAAGCGGAGTATAGATTATTTTAGTGCTGCTACCGATTTTTGCAGGAATCCCGGGGTTTATACAAACCTTTTTCAATTCAGCTATATAAGCGTCATCGATCTCTTTTCCGATGATTTCAATCAAGCCTTTTTCTAAGGCTTCTTCCCTGTTTATGCATCTGATACAGGAAAGATCCGAAATAGAAGCAACTTCTTTTATTACTTCATCAGATTCTTTAGGCGGAAGCTGGCAGCCATCGCTGCCATAGGCTTTAAAGCCATTATATTCTTTCGGGTTATGACTTGCGGTAATAACAACACCGGCCGCACAGCCCAAATACCTCACTGCAAAGGATAATTCGGGTGTCGGCCGCAGTTCGTCAAAAAGATATGCCTTTATATTGTTTGAAGCCATAACCAATGCTGTTTCCATAGCAAATTCATCTGAACAATGACGGGAATCGTAAGCGATCGCTACTCCTTTATCCGCGATCCCCTGCTTTTCCAAATAGTTGGCCAAACCCTGGGCTGCTTTGCGTATCGTATATTTATTCATGCGGTTTGTCCCGGCTCCTATTACGCCGCGCATCCCACCGGTTCCAAATTCGAGCTCACGATAGAAACGGTCTTCTATCTCCTTCTCGTTATCCTTGATTGCCAAAAGCTCTTCTCTTGTATTTTTGTCATAATAAGAATTCTCGATCCAACTGCGATACACTTCTTTGTAACTCATTCAAACCCTCCGTGTGCATTTATTTCTGCGTTTTTTACTTCATATGATCGATCTTCTGGGCTCAACTATCAGCCTTATTGCAGTTCTGTCTTCTCCATCGACATTAATTTCCGAAAAAGCCGGGATACAAACCAACTCAATGCCTAAAGGCGCTAAAAACCCTCTGGCTATAGCAACAGCCTTTATAGCCTGGTTTAAAGCTCCAGCACCGATCGACTGAATCTCAGCGACCCCCTTTTCCCTGATAACACCGGCAATGGCACCTGCTACAGAATTGGGGTTTGATTTCGACGAAACCTTTAACAGATTCATTATGACTACCTCCGGAAATAATCTTAAGCCTTGTTTATCTCATTTATTCTTATAATTTCAACAGCCTTTTTTTGTTCATTGTCAAGGGTTATAACTACAGCGTTGATCTGGGATTTCCCTTTTGCCGGTTCGTGTTGTATGGGTAAGCCCAACGTAAACTTCTTGATAATCAGTTCTCTGTTCACTCCGATAACACCATCAGCAGGACCGCACATACCAACATCTGTAATATAAGCTGTCCCATTCTCCAGAATTTTTTCGTCTGCGGTCTGAACATGGGTATGAGTGCCTACCATACATGAAACTCTGCCATCAAGGTAATAGCCCATAGCAATTTTCTCACTGGTTGCCTCTCCGTGAAAATCAACCAGAATATGATCGGCTTGTCCTTTCAAGCAGGACAATTCTCTGTCAATGGTCTGAAACGGACAATCGATCGGTTGTTCCATATAAATACGTCCAAGGAGATTTATCACAGCAAGCCGGATTCCTTTTTTCTCTACGACCAGTTTTCCCTTACCGGGAACGCCTTTGGGATAATTAGCAGGTCTGATGATTTTAATACCTGAATCAATTATTCTTAAAACTTCTTTTCTTGCCCATGTGTGATTGCCCATTGTTATGACGTCGATTCCACAGTCAAAAATCTCCTGAGCAATATTATAACTGATGCCTCTTCCCCCAGCCGCGTTCTCTCCGTTTGCTATGCAGAAATCAGGCTGATATTTTGATTTAATTTCCGGCATGAAATTTTTTAAAGCTTCTCTCCCTGGTTCTCCAAATATATCTCCAAAAAAAAGGATTCTCAATAAATACTTCCTCTCAAAACACGGGAAGCGTGTACACGCTTCCCGCAAAAACTATTTTGCATATTCAACTGCCCGGGTTTCTCTAATTATATGAACCTTGATTTGCCCGGGGTATTCCATTTCACTTTCAATCTTTTTAACAATGTCTCTCGCTACCATAATCATACTGTCGTCATTAACGACTTCTGGCTTGACCATGATGCGAACTTCGCGTCCAGCCTGAATCGCAAATGATTTTTCAACCTCAGTAAACGAGTTTGCGATTTCTTCCAGCTTCTGCAAGCGCTTGACATATGTCTCCAGAGTTTCTCTTCTGGCACCTGGTCTGGCTCCTGATACTGCATCAGCCGCCTGAACCAGAACAGCGATTATGGATGTAGCTTCTATATCCCCATGGTGGGCCATTACAGCGTGAATAACTTCTTCACTTTCTTTATACTTTCTGCAAATTTCCGCACCAATAGTAACATGAGTACCCTCTACTTCGTGGTCTATTGCCTTTCCTATATCGTGCAACAATCCGGCACGTTTTGCCAGAGTCACATCTTCTCCCAATTCTGCAGCCATTAGTCCGGCCAGATGGGATACTTCAATAGAGTGCGACAGGACATTTTGTCCATAGCTTGTTCTGTATTTGAGCTTACCCAACAACTTTATTATCTCGGGATTGAGACCATGCACACCTGTCTCAAAAGTCGCTCTGTCGCCTTCCTCGCGAATGGTGTTTTCAACTTCCTTCCTGGCTTTTTCAACCATTTCCTCGATACGGGCAGGATGGATCCTTCCGTCTATAATAAGCTTTTCAAGCGCAATTCGCGCAATTTCCCGCCTGATTGGATCAAATCCTGACAAAACTACAGCTTCAGGTGTATCATCAATAATAAGGTCAACTCCTGTCAGTGTTTCAAGAGTTCTGATGTTGCGCCCTTCTCTTCCTATTATTCTGCCCTTCATTTCATCATTTGGCAGAGCAACAACAGAAACAGTGATCTCGGACGCATGATCGGCAGCACATCTTTGAATAGCTGTAGCCAATACTTCTTTTGATTTACGATTGGCTTCCTCTTTGGCTCGTTCAAGGATGTCTTTAACCATGATTGCCGCCTCGTGTTTAACTTCACCTTCAATATTACTTAATAGATATTGTTTCGCTTCTTCAACCGATAACCCAGAAATACTTTCGAGTTTCTCCAACTGTTTCCTGTAAATCTCTTCGATTTCGGTCTGTTTTGTTTCAACCTCCTGAATCTGCTTGTTCAGCATTTCCTCTTTCTTCTCGAGTGTGTCCATTTTCTTTTCCAGAGTCTCGTCCTTCTGCTGTAAACGTCTTTCATTTCTCTGGATTTCCATTCTGCGTTCGCGAACTTCTCTCTCTATCTCAACCCTACTTTTGTGGATTTCTTCACGTGCTTCTATCAATGCATCACGCTTTTTTCTCTCAGCAATTTTCTCAGCTTCACTTACAATGCGTTGGCTTTCTTTTTCAGCACTATCGATTTCCGCCTCCGCTACTCGCTTTCTATGCTCAACTCCCTTTCGGAAGAATATAAGTGAACTAATAACTGCTATGACAATTCCAACAATAAGTCCTGCTGCAAGTGAAAAATAATCGATAATCTTGCTCACCTCCTTGGCTTTTGTTTTTTCAATTTAATTCATATTCATGAAATCAATAAAGCAATAAATGGCAACAGAAGAATATGCATACGAGATG
>JAAYNO010000206.1 GCA_012520855.1 Clostridiaceae bacterium
AATCCTTTATCAGCAAACATTTTCTTGTTGTAAAAAAGAATTTTGGTGTTGGTATTAGCGGCAATCCCATAGAATTTGTCTCCCATTTTTGCCGTACTGTTTGGCGCTTCCATAATTTTGGCAGCCACTTCATTATAATCAGGTAATGAACTCATCTCCAACAGTACGTTCAGACTCTGGAACTGTGGAACAAAACCTATATCCCCGCGAAGAACGTCAGGAAGCATACCAGTAGTTGCTCCTGCAACAACATTGTTTTTCAATGCCGACCATTCCAGAAATACTTGGTTGACTTTTATGTCCGGATTGTCGCTCTCAAACTTTGCAATAAGCTCATTCAGTACGTCAATTTGTCCCGCGCCCGCATCATAGTTGTGCCAAAACTGTATTTCAACCGGTTTTTTAGTGCCATCCTTATTATCAACATTTTTCTCAGTAGGTTTAGGGGTTGAAGTATCTGTTGTTGAAGGAATTGTACCCTGCTGCCCGCATCCTGCTATTGAAAACAGGAGCAGTAATGTAAGCAATGTCACAAAGATCCTTTTTAAAATGCTCTTCATAATGATTTTCCTCCCTTTTTTATTATTTCAAAATGATACGCCGGCAGTATCATATTGAATTTGGAACAATAATCGTAGATGTCAGAATTGAAGAATACATCTTCAGCCAAAACCTTTTCAGGCTGATATATGTTATTACTCAATACACCTACCAAACCGAATTCTTCTGTCATATCCTCAAAGCAGGGAATTGTTAAAGCTATTTCTTTATTACAGTTATTTAAAATGACATATGTTGTTTCACCATTAAAACTTCTTGCAAAACCATAAGCATCATTGTCGCAGTATATGCTTCGGAAATCACCATATCTTAATGGTAAATCCGATTTTCTCAAAGTTATCATCGTCCTGTAGAATTCCAGAAGGCTTAAATTCATGTTTTCCCAATTTAGTGTTCTTCTGCAGTCAGGATCATTATCACCTTCCGTACCGGTTTCATCTCCGTAATAAACAGCCGGTATCCCCGGAAAAGTCATTTGAAATGCGATAGCCAGCCTCATTTTAGAAAGATTTCCGTTGCACAGGCTCAGGAACCTTTGGGTATCATGGCTTCCCAAGGGATTATATAGCACATGTGTTATCTCAGCTGGATAGTAGCACAGTATTCTTTGAACCAGATGATCAAATTCAGAAGTACATATTTCCCCTGTCGCGAAATAATCAACGACTGCGTCCCGGAACAGGTAATTCATAACGGAATCCATCTGGTCCCCTCGGAGCATATCACTGCCGTTTTTCCAGGTCTCCCCAATTAACAGGGCATTCTGTTTGGCGCTTTTTATTGCTCTTCTGAACTCCTGCCAGAAGGTAAAATCCGCTTCATCGGCCACATCCAGGCGCCAGCCGTCTATGTCCGCTTTTTCAATCCAATATGTACCTACATCAAGAAAATATTTTCTGACATCGGGATTCCCCAGTCTAAGCTTGGGCATCCATTTATAATAGCCGACACATTCATAATTAGGAGGGTCCATTCTGACAGGAAAGCTTTCAATATAAAACCATTCCTTGTATTTCGATGCCTCCCCTTTTTGAATTACGTCCTGAAATGGTGGGAAATAATACCCCGAATGATTAAACACACCATCTAAAATAACCTTGATATTTCTTTCATGGCATTTCTGAACTAATTCTTTCAAATCATCGATATCACCAAAGGATGGATCAACCGAAAAATAGTCCTCGGTATCATATTTATGATTAGAAGGCGCTTTAAATATCGGTGTCAGGTATAATACATCAATATTTAAATAATTTAGATGATCCAGCTTGGCAATAATACCTTTCAAATCACCTCCAAAAAAGTTTTCCCTGGTTGGTTTATTGTGCCAGGGCACAACATTTTGAGGATCATTATTTTTATCCTGATTAAAAAATCTGTCGGGGAAGATCTGATAAAGCACCGAGCCTTTTGCCCATTCGGGTACGGTTAATATATCCCGTTCATTGGTGTAAAGATATTCAAAGCAATATTTCGGTACTTTAAGGGACAGTCCGTCTCTCCCGAGATAATATGTATCTGTACCATCGTGTATTATGAAGTAATATTTTATGTACCTGGCTGTTTCCTCAAATGACAGCTCACAATCAAAATACACCCATTCATTATCTCTTCCTGCGTACTTTAGTTCGCTACATTCCTTAATTGCTTCATTGAATCTGTTCCAATAAGTAATTTTGCATGACCGGACACCTTCACGGGAGCATTTTATCCTGACCCGAAGCCGTTTCCTGTCAACCGGATATATATACTCTCTTGCACTTTGATGTAAAGCTATAATAGAATTCATGATATTTACCTTTCTGTATTATTATTGGCTATATTACTCCCTACAAGTGGATTCCCTCATTTTAATGCAGGTTGATATCATACTTTGCTGCTGTCTTGCTTCAGGGTTGTCAATAATCTTGAAGAGAATATTTGCTGCTTGAACCCCCATTTCAAATACATCTATATCCACTGTTGTCAAAGACGGTTCAACAAGGTCTGCTATCGGCATATTGTCGAAACTGAGTATCCCTATATCTTTAGGTATGTTTAATTTTGCTTCATTGATTGCCTTCATAGCCCCGATACTTAAAACATTATCGCCGCAAATAACGGCATCCGGCGGTTGCGGTAATTTAATCAGCTGCTTCATTAATTTATAACCCTCATCTTTTGTAGCAGCTCCTTCACATACATACTCAGGCTTATACTCTATTCCATTATTTTCAAGTGCGGCTTTATAACCGGAAAGCCTTTTTTTGTTGAATGTTTTCACCTGTTCTCCACCGATATATGCTATTCTCTTATAGCCCTGTGAAATCATATGCTCCAAAGCCTGCATCCCGCCCTGGAAATTGTTTATATCAACCCAGTCAATCGGTTCTTTGATCCCTTCGGGTTCACCTATTGTAACAAAGGGAAATCTAATCTTTTTCAATTCTCTCACCAGCTGATTATTCATAATTGATGAGGGTAATATAACACCCTGCGTTCTTTTACCATAGATCAACCAGTTAAGTATTTCGTTTTGCTTCAATGTATTTTCCAGATTGGCTGTAATCATGCATAATCCCCTGCTGTACACAACAGTTTCAATTCCATGCATAACTTCATAGAAGAATGGGTTGCTGAATGATTTGACATCCTTGATATTGATCAGAAGTGCTACCGTAAAAGCCTGCTGATTTGACAAACCACGCGCAAGGCTGTTAGGAACATAATTAAGCTCCTTCATTACTTTTAATACTTTTTGTCTGGTTTCATCCGAAATGGCAGGGCTGTCATTAATAATACGTGACACCGTGGATTTCGACACACCTGCAGCTTTTGCGACATCATTAATGCTTGCCATAATTAGCCCCCTTATATATTATTTTATGCAACCAGTTTCATAAAATTGCTTTTATTTTTGTTTTTTTATTGTATCATGCAGCGAATAGTGCGCCATTTATCCATATATTCTTCTTATTTAGATTATCAGCTAAATCAAAATATTCTGAATCATAAGAGTTATAGAAAATTTGTTTTTATTAATATTTATATTTGAGCTGGAGCAAGGAAAACGTTTAGCTGGTTCTAACAATCTTATTGAATTTATGCAACCGGTCCCATAAACTATTATATTACTTTTTCTTAAAAAGTCAAGAGAAAACTCTATCCTGATATAAAAATAATAAACATTGAAATGTATTATCATTTAATCTGATATTTAAAGAGGGAGCGGATGTATACCCGCCCCCCCGTTTTTTACGGCTTTTATTAAAATTTAATTGCTCCTTCTATGACACCTTTTATTATGTACTTCTGACAAATCAGGTAAAAAATTACGATTGGTACGATTGCCAATACAAGCATTGCCATCATCGCTCCCATATCAATGGAGCCGTAACCGCCTCTTAAATATTGGATTGCGATAGGTATTGTCTTGTATTTTGAACCTATGACCAAATATGGCAGAAGGTAGTCATTCCATATCCACATTGCGTTCAGGATCGCAACCGAGATAGCGGTAGGCTTAAGCACCGGAAATACAACCTTAAAAAATGTCTGAAGAGGTTTACAGCCATCTATCACAG
>JAAYNO010000003.1 GCA_012520855.1 Clostridiaceae bacterium
AACTCGACCAGCTTTATGGGGAACATAAAAAGCTCTTTGGGTATTATATACGTTTTGGCACCGAATTTTAAAGTGGGAAATATTTCCTTGAGACATGCATCCACATAAAGAGGGGTCTGATTTCCAAAAACCGTATCTTCAGAAATCTCAAGAACCTCTGTAAGGGTCTCGATATAATCAATAACTGAGCGATGACATGCGACCACTCCCTTTGGCTTTCCTGTGGAACCTGATGTAAAAACAATATAAATCGGATCAGTATCAATGGATTTATCCCGTATGCTATTTATTGTATCTTCGTTGACGGGAAACTTGATCATATCGTTATAACGGTAAACTGCTCCGTCAAATTTAAAGCTTTTGACCGACTCGATCGTGGTATCGTCACAAATGACAGCCCTGGGATTCAGGCTTTGGAAAATAAGCTCAATACGGTGTTTGGGCATTTCTTCATCGATCGGAACATAGAAGCTGCCGCCATATACTACTCCCAAAAATGCATTGATCATATCGGGATGCTTTTTCATAAATACAACAACAGGTTCCTTATATTTACCTTCATTATGCAAAAAGGAACCTATGGCTCGGGCGTTATCGTATACGCTCCGGAAGGAAAGCTCAACTGATTCATTGGCGTATGCAATCCTTTCCGGATAGATCTTTACTATGTTGTCTAAATACTCCAGTATATTAGTTTGTCTCTTCATATGCCAACACCTTTTACTATATTTAGGTTATGTAGATTTTTTATTTATTAGTTGCTTAACTTTTCACGATCTGTCCCAAATCATGTTATCAAGCTCTTATGTTCCTTTTTAAGCATGGCTCCGGATAGTTCTATAGATCTTGCCGCCAGTACTTCCATCGCATCTATGAACCCCGGACCTGTTTTGCCTTCACGCTTGATAAGCGACAGCTCGGTACAGCCAAGTATTATTATCTGCGCCCCCTTTTCCCTGAGCTCCGTTTCAACTGATTTGAAGTTTTTCAGATCAAAGGGCCTGTTGGCCTTTATATCATCATAAATAATACTCATAACCTTCTTCTGGCCATTTTCGTCCGGGACAACCACTTTTATTCCCCTTGATTCCAATTCGGATTTAAAAAACCCGCCATATATGGTTCCATCAGTGGCCATTATGCCTACCTTTTCAATACCATTGGCTTTCAGGTAATCCGCAGTTTCCCCCGGTATGTTTATTATAGGCACGCCAATGTTATCAGTAAGCTCATTATAAAAATAATGGGCTGTTATACAGGGTATAGCAATATGCTCCGCCCCGAGACTGACGAGGGATCTCCCTATGGAAATCATGGCATCAAGAGGACTGTCCTTGCTTTTGCCAAGGATATACTCCGTACGATCGGGAATGGCAGGCCTGTTGTAAATAATCATGGGAACATGCTCCCGATCATATTTTGCTTCGGTCATTTTTACGACCAGTTCTATGTAATAGGCAGTTGCCATTGGACCAAGCCCGCCAATTACTCCAAGTTCTTTCGTAAGTATTCCTCCTCTTTTGATGAGTACGGCAGGATCTCTACTTCTCTGGCGTACGGGGGTAATTGCTCTTGTCAAATCTGTAATAGTAGTTATCCTTGCCTACTCTGGCCGAGAATGCATCCATCTCGGCATCGGTAAGCATGAAGGAAACAAGCGGGGGTATGTGTATGCATGCGTCAAAATGATACCAGCCCTCACCATAATTGACCAGATGCCAATAATGCCTGTTCTCGCCGGGTTTAGTCAATCTTTCAACTCTCATGGTTTTCATGCCGATCCTGTTAAGGAGCAGCTCCGACATGGCAAAATAGGTAAAGCAGTCACCTACCCCTTTTGTGATTCCGCTATAGGCTTCCTTCATCCAGTCGGTTTTGTCCGAATAATTTGTAAAGGTAAGGTGCTTATTAACATATTGATAAATCTCCCAGGCCTTTTCCCTCAGAGTCATATCCTCTGTGGTAATTCTGGCCAGGATCTCATCAGCCAGCCTCTCCAGTTCTTCCATTGTGACCGTAGGCTCTTTAACAGTATATATGGCTTCCTTTGTGGAGGTATTGCCAGATGAATCGGTAGCAGTATAAATAACCTTATATTCGCCTGTCTTATTCTGATTCACCTGGGAGGTGTCCACCGATACTGATATCTCTCCGTCTCTGTTGTCATAAACAAAGACATCCTTTTTAAAGGAAACAGGGGTATTTATATATATAGTATTGTCCTTTACGCCGTAAATAGCCGGTGGCTCTGTATCTTCCTTAACAGTAAGTACTGCTTCAATAATTGTTTCGTTATTGCCCTCATCAGTCAGCAAGATCTGCACTGTCTGGTCCCCCGGCTTCGAGAAATCAGGCTCCTGGGCAAAGCTTGCAACAACATTTGTAACATCTTCAATATCTGTTACGAACATTGAAGCCTCAATCTTATCGTTTTGCCAGACTGTCTGGTTAACGGCAGTTGCTTTGGGCGGGACCATATCGGTAACAAGAATACTGGAATCATAAACCACATCATCGATCTTTACTTTTGCAGGATAAATACCCTGTTTATCGGGTATCTCCAAAGGTTCGATTATACTTGCTGACGAAAGATCCGATTTTTCCTTTAAAAAAGATTCTATATTGAGTTCTTTTTTTACCATATCTACCTTTACAAGCTCTTTTACCCTGGAAATCCGAAGCTTGCCTGTCAGCTCGGTTTTATTGCCTCCTGAGTCCTGGAGCAATAAGAATACTTCCTGATTTCCTATCCTGTTGATATCTGGTGCTGTTTTAAAACTTACGGTTACATTTGTGCCGTCGTTGATCTGCTTAATAAATTCCTGAGGATCGACCGCACGGCTTTCATATAGTTCCACCGTCTTCAATTCGGCGCTGGGAGGGATGGTATCTCTTACTTCCAGCTTTACCTTATAACTAACTCCATTGGATTCTATCCTTATATCATAGACCCCGATTTCATTCATATTGATCTTTGTTGTGTCAGATATATAGCTTGCCTGTCTTGTATTGTCCTTTAAAAACACATTTGCTTCTGGCAGCTCCATACCGGCCTCGATTATTATTTTCTTGTTTATATTGTTGTACTTAAAAGCATTGATAAATAACATTATCAATAATGTGAGTAAAACACACACAATAATATAGAATCTGTAAATTCTTTTGTTGGGTCGCATATATGTCCTCCGCATTTGTCAAACCTCCGGAAACACTATATTAAATCCGGTCTATCAATCTAATGTATTTGATTTCTTCCGTATCTCATAAGAGAAAATACTATTCGCAGGTCATTTTCAATAACATGTGAGCGAAAGTCGCTTTACCGCTATGTAAAGTGCAATCACATTTTAACATAAATACATCATAAAACAAATACCTTAATATAAGACAGGCATACTGAGCTTTTGGTTCATCATTTTTCTGGAGTTGCAGGATATTTCGTTTTATCGTGCCTGTAGTAATATGCATTTTTCCCTTTTTGTCTGGAGTATGCCTCAGCTTCTGCATCGGTCAGCATAAAGGAAAAAAACGCTGGTTTGTGAACGCTTGGGTCAAAATGATACCATCCATTTCCACAATTAATCATGTGCCAGTAGTGATTGGATTCCCCCTCATACCTCAGCCTCTCCACTCTGATATTGGGTATTCCTACCATGTTGAGAAACAAATCCGATACTGCAAAATATGTGTAGCAGTCACCCGGATCTTCAAGCATTCCGTAATATGCTTCGGTAATCATATCGTCGCAGTGTCTTCCGCCTAAATAGTAGACGTTTTTATTGATGTATTTATAAATGGCTAAAGCTTTTTCCTCCATAGTCATGTCATCTTTTATTATTTTGGACAGGATCTCATTCGCAAGGGCTTCGACCACCTCACGATCTACCAGTTCTATCTCTGAAGCTCTGACAGTAAAGGTCACTTCATGCTGGGTTTTGTTGCCCGATGAGTCGGTGGCACTGTAAATAACCGGATATGAACCTTCCTGTCTTAAATTCACCTTGCTGCTGTCCACTTCGACAGAGACTTCACCATCCCTGTTATCAAAGGCTAAGATTCCTTTTTTATAAGCAATCGGAGTGTTAAGGTTTACTATATTATCTCGCAAACCATAAATAACCGGAGGCTCCGTATCTTCTTTTAAGAATAATTTTGCTTCAAGCTGGGTCTCGTTTTTCCCTTCATCTGTAAGAAGGATTTTAACCGTTTGTTCACCAGTCTTTGTAAGATCCGGCTCTTCTTTGAAGCTGACAGTAACATTTGATGCATCTTCAATATTTTCTACAAAATCAGATGCTTCTATTTTGTCATTGGTCCAAAATGTCCTGTCAACAGGTGTGCCTGTCGGAGCAATTGTATCAACAACGCGAACTGTTGTTTCATATATAACGTCCCCAACCTTCGCTTCCACAATGTAGTCGCCTAACTTATCAGGAATAAAAAGAGTGTCCATATGTACTTCTTTTAAATCCTTCTGATCCTTCAAAAGAAGCCCTGCATCCAAAGCATGACCGGAAATCTCCACCTCGGTGATTTCCTTTACCTTTGATATTCTAAGCACAGCTTTATATTCTGTTTTATTCCCAGAGGTATCTTCGAGTAATACCATTATCTCCTGATTTCCCGTCTTGTTATAATCAGGGGCGGTAATATATGATACATTTACCTCCGTTGCGTCTTTAACATTTCTTATAAATTCCGCCGGCTCAACGTTACGGCTCTCATACAGGTCAAGATTTATGGTATCGGCTTCAGGTGCTGTCGTATCTACGATCTCCAGTTTGACCTTATACTCTTTTCCCCCTGATTCTATGATTACATCATGGATTCCGGGCTCATTCATATTTATTGCTGATATATCGGTGATAAACCGGGCAGGTCTTGCTTTATCCTTGATGAACAAATCAGCATTTGGGTACCCGGATCCTGCCTCAATAACCACCTTTTCATTTACAATGCCATACTGGCATGCGCTAATCAAAACCAGAACAATAATAATAACAGCGGGTATGAAGAATATTCTGGATTTTTTAATTTTGTCTGTCATTATAAGCCTCCTGAATCGCCTAAATATCATTTCTAGGAATTAAAAATACCATATGAGCACCTTTTATTCAAGGATAATAATCCTTGATCAAGGTTATGAAGTGTTTCCTTACTGTTACAAATTTCTTAAAAGTAAACTCGAAATATAAGATAAAGTGGCTAAATATGCTAAAATTTAAACCAGATAAAACTTTTCATCAAGGAGCATGCCATGAGGTATAAAAAATACTTAAGAAAAAAACTGGTCTTAGTTTTGATTTTTACTGTTTTATTGTCTTTAACAACAACCGCGTATGCGGACACTTCAATGGGAACCAGTGCGAAAAGCGGTGATTTTCGCGGGTTATGGGTTGCCACAGTCGTAAACATCGATTACCCTGTTAAACCCACGACGAATTCCGATACCTTAAAAAGCGAAGCACTGAATATTCTTGATTATGCAAAGAATACAGGCTTCAACGCCGTATTTCTTCAGGTTCGCCCTACCAGTGATGCATTCTATCCCTCAGAGATATTTCCCTGGTCAAAATATCTTACCGGAAAACAGGGAACTGCCCCAAGCGGAGGCTTTGACCCACTGGCATTCTGGGTCAGTGAAGCCCATAAACGCGGTCTGGAGCTTCATGCATGGATAAATCCGTACAGGGTCACCAAAAGGGAATCCGGTCAGCCGAAGCATGATTTTGCATCTCTACATGCCAGCAATCCGGCAGTAAAAAATCCCGATTGGGTAGTAAATCATTCTGACGGCAATTTATATTACAACCCGGGAATACCCGAGGTAAGAAAACTTATTGTTTACGGTGTACTGGAAATTGTCGAGAACTATGATGTGGATGGAATCCACTTTGATGACTATTTTTACCCTGATAAAAATTTCGACGATAGTTTAGTTTATAAAAAATACAATACCTCCGGCAAAAGTCTGGACAATTGGCGCCGTGACAATGTCAATACATTGATTCGCGACGTTAAAAACGCCATAAAAAGCACCGGGAAAAATAATATACGATTTGGCATAAGTCCTTTTGGGATTTGGGCTAACAAATCCAGCCATCCGCAAGGAAGCGACACAAAGGGTCTTGAATCCTATTACAGTCATTATGCCGATTCTCTCTATTGGATCAACAATGAGATTATTGATTACATCGTTCCTCAGATCTACTGGAATATAGGTTATTCTATTGCTGATTACCAAAAGCTTGCAGTCTGGTGGTGCAATGCGGTTTCGGGCAAAAATGTAGATCTTTATATTGGTCATGCCGCATATAAAGCAGGGAATACGAACCCTTCCAGTCCCTGGTACGGTACTGCGGAAATTGAACGGCAATTGAATCTGAATGAAAAATACAAAGAGATTAAAGGAAGCATATTTTTCAACTACAATGTAATGGCTAAAAACCCGGCTCTAACCGATACGGTCAGGACTATTTACAGTATTCGGGACGGTAAAGCACCTGATATAAAGGTAAGTATCTCAAGGCCTTTAGAAAACATTACTACAAGTATGAGCTCCTTTTATCTAAACGGTACGTCGGATCCCTCCATACCCCTTTACCTGAACGGAAAACTAGTAGAGAACCGGTCACCTAAAGGATATTTTGGTGTCCTGGTTCCCCTTTCGGTGGGTGCGAACACCTTTGTATTATCACAGGCTGGCTCCAGTGATACCCGTACCATTTATAGAACGGCATCGTCATCCGAGCCGGTAAAAATGAGCAAGGTGGAGATACCTGCCGCATCAGCATTCCCGCAATCCCAGGAATATTGGATGCCTGGAGAAAAAATAACCCTTTCATGTGATGCTCCCGCAGGATCGACCGTTACGGTCAAGCTTAACGGTCAAACCTTTACCATGAAACAGGCTACGGGACAAAAGAATCCTTCGGGTATGTATAAAGCCACCTATACATACCAATACACAATGCCTTCCTTCACCGGCAACCCGAGGATTTATGATTTAGGTGCGCCTGTTTATACAGTTGATTATAAAGGTACTGTAAAAACCCAGAAGGCTCCGGCCTCCATCGGTGTTATTATGGAAGGTGCCCGCTTCTATGCCGAGGTAAAGGATGATGTTATTGATATCTATAATGCTCCTGTTTCAGGCATCAGCGGTTCTTATGAGCTATATAAGGGCATGGTGGAACCGGTTACAGGTATGACAGGCAACTATGCCCGCTTAGCGTCGGGACAGTGGGTCAACAAAAACAGAGTAAATATTGCAAATAAACCAGAGCAAAGTCAGGGAGTGGTAAGAAGAGCAACCTATCAGACAGGAAATAAATATGATATCTTTGAGTTGACCATGACATCACCAGCCGCAGCCATAGTTGACTTTGACGGACAAAAACTGGTGCTTAAGGTTGCTGCTCCATCATCTGCAGCTTTGCCGAAACTCTGGTCCGATTCGCTGATTTCAAATATGACATATTCAACGACTCTGCGTAAATCGGAGTTTGTGCTGACAAAGGGCGAAGACCAGATTATCGACGGTTACCATATAGAAAAGACAGACACAGGTATTAGACTTATGCTCAAGCATAAACCAAAGGTCTTAAATTATGCTAACCCCCTGACAGGGATAACCGTAATGCTTGATGCCGGACATGGCGGCAGCGAGTCGGGAGCAATCGGGCCTCTGGGGCTTAGATACGCCGAGAAGGATATTAACCTTGATTTTGCATTTAAGCTGAAGGCTGAGCTGGAAGCCCTGGGCGCAAATGTTTTAATGACCAGAACTAATGATTCGTATCTTTCCCTTTCCCAAAGACTTGCATTGTCAAGAAATGCAAGGCCGGATATGTTCATATCCCTTCATGCCAACAGCATGGCTGACAATGTGGATATTTCCAAAATAAGCGGTTTTTCTGTTTTCTACAGTGAGGATTTCGCAAAGCCCGCCGCACAGCTTGTCTACGATCATGTTATAAGAGAACATGGCAGAAACAAGCATGGCGTCAACAAGAAGAATTTTTATGTGATCCGTAACACCTGGGCTCCTTCTTTCCTACTTGAAAACGCATTTGTTCCCAATCCAATTGAATTCGAATGGCTGACCAACGAAGCAGAACAGATCAAGCTGGCTAAGACAGTTACCAAAGCCGTTGCTGAGTATTTTAAGTAGACAATGAGTAATGGGGACATTCCACGGCAAGCTAGACCCGCAAAGCAGTGGTGTGTCCCCATTACTTTTATAATGACAGCCAAAAGAGCACAGTAGAACCGTCCCCTTGTGTTCTTATTTATCTGTCTTCCCTGAAATATGCCAGCCCGAGGCTTGCAGGTGGCTGGTTTTCGCGCTTCTTGCGTAGGCTTACGGTGATCAGTACTATAACGGTTGCAAGATACGGAAGTATTTCGTACAGAGATATGGGGATTATGCGGCTGGGGAAGTAAAACCGCATAACTGACAAGGTTCCGAAAGCCAGTGCGCATAATATAGCCCGGGCAGGATGCCATGTAGCAAAGATAACAAGAGCTACAGAAAGCCAGCCATATCCTCCGATGCAGTTATGCACCCATACTCCTCCCACTCCGTTTGAGGAGTTCATTACGATGTAAAGGCCGCCAAGGCCGGTTATCCCGCCTCCTATACAGGTTGCAAGATATTTATATAACGTAACATTTATGCCGGCTGCATCAGCCGAGGCATGCCTTTCTCCTACCGCTCTTAAATTCAGGCCTTTTCGTGTACAGGCAAGAAAATACCACATAAAAATAGCTATAGCCAGGCTTAGATATACCATGAAATTATATGAAAACAGGAGTTTTCCCACAACCGGTATATTTGAAAGAAACGGAAACAAGGGATCGTTAAAACCTGCTTTTGTAGCCTGGGAAACAGAGACATAACCGCCGGTCGAGTTTCCGATAAACTCACCGAAGAAGTTTCCGAATCCGGCACCGAATATAGTAAGGGCAAGTCCGGTAACATTCTGGTTTGCTCTTAACGTTATAGTTAAAACACTATATATAAATGCACCCAATGCTGCACACAGGAATGCACAAACAAGCGCAATGGTCACTGAAACCCATGCTGCGGGTTCTGCAGCAGATCTTTCATAATAATAAGAGCCAGCCAGTCCGGCAATGCCGCCCATAAACATCATGCCTTCTACACCAAGGTTCAGGTTTCCTGATTTCTCTGTAAGGGTCTCGCCCAATGTGCCCAGAAGCAAGGGACAGGCAGCAAGAACTGCCGCAAATAAGAAGTTTATTATGTCAGTCATGTTGTACCTCCACTATTTTAGTGTTCCGGAATATCAGACGATAATTTATGAAAAATTCACAGCCTAACATGAAAAACAGTATTATCCCGGTCAGAACCTCTGATGCTGAAGCCGGTATCTTAAAATTAGTCTGGATAGTATTAGAACCCTTTTTCAGTACCGCAAGGAATATAGATATTATAATCATAGCAAAGGGATCCAGTTTTGCAAGCCATGCTACCGTGATCGCGGTAAATCCATAGCCTCCGGCTGTATTATCGGTAAGAGTATAGCTTGAACCCGATACTATGAGAAAGCCAACCAGTCCGGCGATAGCACCTGATATGAAAATAGTTCTTGTTATAATAACAGGAACATGCATTCCTACATATCTGGCCGTATTCTCGCTTTCCCCCACGACTGCGATCTCATAACCGTGCTGGGTGTGCTTCATATAAATATACATGAAAATCGTAAGACCCAATACAACAATCCATCCAATATGAACGCCAAACAGATTCGGAAGCCTGGCTGAGTCGTCAAACATAGCGATCTTCGGAAATCCGCTGCTGGAAGGGTTTTTCCAGGGACCTGTCCTCAGATATGTCACTATATTAAGAACAATATAATTCATCATGAGAGTAAACAGAGTTTCATTTGTCCCCCATTTAGCTTTAAAAACGGCTGGAATCAGTGCCCACAATCCGCCCACAAGAACAGCCGCCAAAAACATCACAAGAAGAAGTACCGGCCTTGACATATTTTCATGCTGAAAAAGGGCAAAATACGATGCCGCAATGGCACCTGCCAGGATTTGACCCTCTGTACCTATGTTCCAGAACTTCATTTTAAATGCTGGGGCAATGGAGATCGCAGCCCCCAGTAAGGGGACGGCGATTTTTGCAGTGGCAATCAAAGCAGTTCTTGTTGAAAAAGAGCCTGTTACCATATCCCTGTATACACTAAAAGGGTTGTGTCCCAAAGCAATTATCAATAAACCGCCTGTAATAAGGGAAAGAAGAATGGCGGCTATCCGTATGGCCCATGCCTTTCTTCTGGAAATTTCGGCACGTTTAGCTATTCTTAAAAAGGGGATCCTTCTGTCATTTTTTAAAACGCTCATTTCTTCACTTCCTCTCCCAGACTGGTCATCATAAGCCCTATCTGTTCTTTTGTGGCAGAACGTCCGTCCACTATACCGCTCACTTTTCCGCCGCATAGAACCAATATGCGGTCACAAAGCTCTAGAAGTACATCCAGATCCTCACCGACATAAATTACTGCAACTCCGGCTTTTTTTTGTTCATTCAAGAGAGAATAAATCGTATAAGAGGTATTTATATCAAGACCCCGAACAGCATAGGCAGTCATCAGCACCTTTGGTGCTGCGGCGATCTCTCTTCCGACCAGAACCTTTTGCACATTTCCGCCTGACAGCTTACTTACAGGTGTTGTAATACCCGGAGTAACAACATTAAGCTGTTCTACAACATTCTCGGCAAGCTTCTTGGGAGGATTTCTGTCGGTAAAGCCAAGCTTCCCCTTAAGATAGCTTCTAAGCATCATATTATCGGTTATATCCATACTCCCTACAAGTCCCATTCCAAGCCGATCTTCAGGGACAAAAGACAATGCAACACCTAATTTTCTGATTTGCATGGGCCGTTTTCCTACCAGCTCGGTAGCTTTTCCCGTATCGTCAGGATAATACTCGACACTACTGTCCGGGGTCACCGGATAGATACCGGCTATTCCTTCCAGCAATTCTTTTTGACCACATCCCGATATTCCTGCAATACCTAAAATTTCGCCGCCATATGCAGTAAAGCTGACATTGTCAAGAATTTTGTATCCTTCTTCGTTATAACTCGTTATACCCTTTACAACCATACGGGGAACAGGATCTACAGGCTCGGGACGTTCTATGTTCAAACTGACTGTACGGCCAACCATCATTTCAGTAAGGGACTGGACAGTAGCTTCCTTTGTGTTGACAGTACCTGCATACTCTCCCTTTCTCAATACGGCCACCCGGTCAGAAACAGCCATTACTTCCTGAAGTTTATGAGTAATTATAATTATAGCTTTGCCGTCATCACGCATATTCTTAAGCACATCAAAGAGCTTTTCAGCCTCCTGGGCTGTTAAAACAGCGGTTGGTTCATCAAGTATCAAAATATTTGCTCCGCGATACAGCACCTTGATAATTTCTACTGTTTGTTTTTCGGAAACAGACATATCATATATTTTTTTATCGGGATTAACATTGAATCCATACTTCTCTCCAATTTCCCTGACCTTTGCCGATATGGCTTTTCTGTCAAGTCTGCCTTTGCCTTTTAAGCCCAGGACAATATTTTCAGCGGCAGTCATGTTATCGACCAGCTTGAAATGCTGATGAATCATTCCTATGCCTAAATCATAGGCATCTTTCGGTGAACGGATCGTTACTTCGTTACCGTTTATATAAACTGTGCCGCTGTCAGGAAAATAGATACCTGCCAGAATGTTCATCAGGGTCGTCTTTCCGCTGCCGTTTTCACCAAGAAGGGAAAGGATCTCCCCCCAGCGAATCTGGAGACACACCTTGTTATTTGCGGGAATGTCATTAAAAGTTTTTGTTATATCACACAGTTCTATAGCATTCACAGGGTTCACCCAAAGCCATCCTTTCCGGTTTATCCACACAAGTTCAAATCAATATTGAATGATCTGTCAACCTCGATCTTCTAACTTTCATTTTTTATATAGATTCTTCGCTTCGCTCAGAATAGTCCCCTACTAACCTGTAAACAGTTACAGGGATGTACACCGTACATCCCCGTTAACAGAAATACTTTTTATTTACCCAGAACGTTTACACCATCAATAATGTAGTACCAGTATGGAGCGGATTTTTCTTTGGATTCCTCGAACCATTCCCCCTCCTTGACCTCAATAGATCCTTCGGTTCCCCAGTTATAGCCTTTGCCTTTTAAAGGACCGGCAAATACATGAAGATCTCCGGATTTGATTTTCTTTGCAGCTTCGTCTATTGCTTCCTGTGTTCCGGGAGCAGCGATGTCGGTATTGAGAGGGCTTAAGTAAACAGCACCCTCGGATAATCCCTGACACCAGTCGGTGGGAATGTCTTTGCCTTCAAGTATACTTTCAACTGCGAAAATAAGGTAAATGCTCCAATCGCTTCGCGCTGATATAAGCGATGCAGTAGGGGCTGCAGGTATCATATCTGCGTTGTAACCAACCTGGAATACACCATTTGCAGCGGCTGTCGTTGCAGGAGCGGTGGAGTCCGAGTGCTGGCTTATAACCTTGCATCCACCATCGATAAGAGTCTGAGCAACTTGTGCTTCTACGATGGGATCATGCCATGAGTTTGTATAAATAACATCCATGGTGACATCAGGCTTAACTGATCTGGCACCAAGATAGAATGCTGTCAATCCTGAGACAACTTCTGCACATTCAAAAGCCGCCACATAACCGAGCTTTGTCTCATTAAGCTCTTTGAGCTTCATACCAGCTGCAATACCTGCTAAATAGCGTGCTTCGTAAATCGATGTAAAGTAATTCTGAAAATTGCTGAGTTCGGCAGTTACAGCAGCGTCACCAGTTGCATGACAAAACTGGATGCTGGGATTATTTTTTGCAGCTTCCTTCATATAGTCGCCATGCCCGAAGCTAGTTGCAAATATGATCTGACAGCCTGCCTCAATCAGCTCATCAATGGCTGTTGCACAGCCTTCGTCTTCTCCGATGTTGTACTTATTGATGATCTGTTCTTCTTTTAGTCCAAGTTTCTCTACCATTGCCCAGGTGCCTAAATCATGATTGTAAGTATAGCCCATGTCTGAAGGATCTGAAATATGGATAAATCCTATTTTAAGATCCTCTTTTGCAATGCCTTTGCCGTCGGAATTGTTGCCTGCGTTCGTTGTTCCGCATGCAGCCAGTGAAAGGACCATTGCTGCAATAAGTAATAGTGAGAGTAGTTTTTTCATGATTTTCCTCCATTTTATTTTAATTTATTTATATAGACAAATAAAGTAAATAAACGACGGCCTAATAAAACTCTATGCCGTCGTTTTCATCCATCGATTTTATTCGTGCCAATGACTCTACACGTATACCTTGATTTCTGATAATATCTCCGCCGGGCTGGAATGCTTTTTCAATAGCTATACCTGCCCCAACAATATATGCACCTGCAGATCTGACAAGATCAATAAGGCCGTTAAGTGCGGCCCCGTTAGCAAGAAAATCATCTATTATCAATACTCTGTCACTGGGTAGCAAGTATTCTCTGGATACCATGATCTCATATTCTTTGCCATGTGTAAAAGAATGGACAAGTGACGAAAAGACATCATCGCTGATATTTGAAGTCTTGTTTTTCTTGGCGAAAACAACAGGACATTTGAATCTCTGTCCGGCAAGACAAGCGATACCTATACCGGAAGCCTCAATAGTGAGTATCTTGGTAACATTACAGTCACCAAAAAGTCTCCAGAATTCATCTGCCATTTTCTCAAAAAGCTCGATGTCCATCTGCTGGTTTAAAAAGCTGTCTACCTTGAGAATGCTTCCGTTTTTGACTTTGCCTTCCCTCAGGATACGTTCTTTCATCAGCTGCATAAACTTAAAGCCTTCCCTTTTCGAAAATGAATTGATTTGTTAATTGTAAAACAAATTGCATGAGAAAACAATCCCGAATTTGATCGAAATTTGTCGAGTCTTTCATCATATTTTTGGCATATTTAGCTGAAATATTTTAAACACACCATTCTTGGGCTTATTACTGCACGTAAGATCACACAAACTTATCATCTTAATAATGCTTCAGATAAAATACCGACCAAATCCTCCATGTCCGGGATAACAATACTGTTGGATGCATTCCTGGACTTGGCGGCAATGGCTGCATATCTCTCAACTTCTTCCCTGCTGAGTGCTCTTCTTTCACCAAGCAATATATCCAGAGTATCTTTAAACTCTTGAATCGTTTTAAACCCCATTATCGATAATATGGAGGTTATAAGCCTGGAATCATATTTATTTATATACGACATAAATGCTGCCAGTATCAATCCATTGGCACGGCCGTGGTCCACGTTATGGAAATATGTCAGCGAATAACCCATTGAATGCACTGCGGTAGTACCCGTGTTGGCTATAACCATTCCAGCCAGAGTTGAGCCGTAAAGCAATTCAAATCTTTGCTCCAAAGACAAATCACCTGACTTCAGAGCTTCGAAGCAGGAAGATATCCTGCGGATGCTTTCAGCTGCAATGGAATTTGTAATTGGATTTGCCCTTTTTGTGATCATGCCTTCTATTGAATGGGATAAAGCATCTATGGCGGTATTTATAGTAATATCCAAAGGCATGTCCTTCATATATTTGGCATCAAGAAATGCATATTTGGGGAATAAAATCGGTGAGCCTAAGCTGGTTTTGGTTTGGGCACGGTCATTGGTAAGTACTGAGTAAGAAGTTACCTCGGAGCCTGTTCCTGCAGTTGTAGGAACAAAAATCATAGGCAATATTTCTGTTCCATATTTACCTGAGAACAAGTTTTCATCAGATATGTCCTGGCATGCCAAAAGATTTATTGCCTTTGCAGCATCCATTGGTGATCCGCCGCCTATAGCAATTATGGAATCTACTTTCTCTTTTTGCGCAAATGCAGCTCCTTCTTTGACACAGGCAATCGAAGGATTCGGGGTCACCCTGTCAAAAATGGTCCACGCTTGACCGTTTGAAGAAAGGACACTGAGTATATCATCGAGTGAGCCGTTATTTTTGGCTGACTTGGCTCCGGTAACTATAAGAATTTTCCTTCCGATCTCAAGAAAAATCTCCGGATTGGATTTTATGCAGTCCTTACCCATGATGACCCGCGTAGGCATATAATATTGCTGTTTCACAATGCAACTCTCCTTTTCCTTTATACTGAATCATTATATAATCAAAAAACTTATTTGTCATTCATAGGGTATCATCAGGAGCGCAGCCCCTCTATTGTCATTCTGAACGAAACGAAGCCCCCTCTAATGTCATTCTGAACGGAACGAAGCCCCCTCTAATGTCATTCTGAACGGAACGAAGTGCTCTCTATTGTCATTCTGAACGGAACGAAGCCCCCTCTAATGTCATTCTGAACGGAACGAAGTGCTCTCTATTGTCATTCTGAACGGAACGAAGTGCAGTGAAGAATCTTATCAAGATCCTTCGCTTCGCTCAGGATGACATTTTGATACCTATTCTAACCTCCAACCTCTAACCTCCAACCTCTAACCTCCAACCTCTAACCTCCAACCTCTAACCTCTAACTTCCAGATCACACAAAGGCCGAAATGCCTCTGTTAGTCAGATTTATGACCATCTCGGCCAACTCACGGGCAGATTGCTTCATTCCTTCCTTCAACCATTTGTGCACCACACCGACGCTTCCCGTTACGGCGAAGGAGTATATATATTCAGCCAGCTCTTTATTAACTGATTTTTTTGTCCATTCGGATATACATTGCTTTTGGACAATCTTCATTACCTCCTGCTGAAATGAGATATCACCTTTATCGCTAAGCATTACCGAACAAACCTCAGCGTTTTCCTGAACATATTCAAATATCTTTTGCAATATCTGTATGGATTCCGAGCCATTGTCACTGAACGAATAACCTGCCAGATACTCGTTGATGTCACTTAGTAGCCCGGTTTCTATTTGTCGCAGCAAATCGTATTGATCACTGTAATGGGAATAAAAGGTTGCCCGGTTGATATCTGCTTCCTCACAAATCTCTTTGATTGTTATCTTTGAAATAGGCTTTTGTTTCAGAAGCTTAACAAAACTTTCCCTGAGAACCATTTTTGTGTATTTTATTCTTCTGTCTGTTTTTTTACTTTTCATTTTCAGACAACTTGGAAAACTTGTTTCTCAAGTTGTTTTTACACCTCACTTCTAAAAAAATTAATCAGATATGTTGGATTTTAAACACTTTTAAAAACCTTTGTTTAGCATCTTTCAAAAGTTAATAATCTGTTTGTTGTAATAATAACACATTGGTATTATATTATAATAAAGAAATTTATTCAACACATCGTTTATTATTTCAAGGAGTAATTATGAATCGGGTATCAAAATTTGTAACCGGAAAAACTGGATTTGTTGTAATGATATTCACTGTCTTAGCTGTTGTATGTACATTCTTGATGCTTATGGTCAGAATTAACTATAATATAACTGATTATCTTCCCAGGAATGCTCAATCAACTATAGCCATATCCATAAATGACAGCGAATTCAGTCAGTCTGTACCAAATGCAAGAGTTATGGTAAACAATGTCACTTTGACTGAGGCTCTGGAATACAAGGCTAAAATTGCAGCTATCGACGGAGTTTATGAGGTCATATGGCTGGATAGCGTCACAGACCTTAAGGAACCTGTCGAGATGGTTGAAAAAGAAACAGTAGAAGAATATTACAAGGATAATACAGCTTTATTTTCTGTTACCATCCTTGACGGATATGAAGTATCGGTTACCGATGAAATTTATAAGCTGATAGGCGAAGAAAACGCTCTTTCGGGTAATGCAGTTGATCTGGCAACCTCGAAAAGAATGCTGGTATCTGAAACCCTTAGTGCAATGGCAATTCTCATCCCTGTAATAATCATTGTTTTGCTGCTTTCCACTTCGTCATGGATCGAACCTGTTTTGTTTTTGATAACTATTGGAATATCGGTTCTCATTAATATGGGAACAAATATTTTCTTTGGCGAAATATCGTTTATGACCCAATCTATAAGCCCCATTCTTCAAATGGCTGTTTCTCTGGACTATGCAATATTTTTGCTCCATAGCTATGGGGATTATAAAACTAAAACAGATGATATAAAAGAAGCCATGGCTCTGGCAATGAAACGGGCTTTCCCTGCCATTATAGCAAGCGCTGCCACAACCCTTTTCGGCTTTATGGCTCTTTTGTTCATGAAGTTCAGGATCGGTGCTGATTTGGGATTAAACCTGGTTAAGGGTATCGTTATAAGCTTTATTTCCGTTATGGTATTTCTGCCCGCCCTTACCCTTTCCTTTAATAATCTGATAAACAAAACACAACACAAAAAGCTATTGCCGGACTTTAAAAATATAAGCAAAATAGTATTTAAAATAAAAGTGCCGGTGCTTATACTGATCGCCGTTATTGCCGTACCTTGCTTCCTGGCTCAAAGCAGAACCGACTTTTTATACGGCACCGGTTCATTGTCTCCTTTCAGCAGGAGTGGCCAGGATCAGGTAAAAATAAACGATAAATTTGGTAATTCTACACCTGTTGTATTATTGGTCCCAAAAGGAGAGCCTGCCAAAGAAGCTATGTTGAGCTCCGACCTTGAGGACATTGATCATGTGACTCAAGTGGTCTCATATACTAAAATGGTTGGTCAATCTATCCCCGGCGAATATTTAGATCCCGAAATAACTGACCAGTTTTACTCTGATAACTACAGCCGGATCATTATCTATACCGATACAAACGAAGAAGGGGAAGAAGCTTTTACCGTTGTTGAACAGGTCCAGCAAAAAGCGAAGGATTATTACGGCGATAAGGTATATTCATTGGGGCAGAGCGTAAACCTCTACGATATGAAAAATGTAGTATCAAAAGATACCCGTGTTGTGAACCTGGTAGCCATTGTATCTATTTTTCTTGTTCTTCTTTTTACCTTCAGGTCGATCTCCCTGCCTGTCTTATTGACATTAACAATAGAATTGGCCATATGGATAAATCTTTCTATACCATATTTTTGGGGCAATACTTTATGCTATATCGGTTATCTTGTGGTCAGTACCGTTCAGCTTGGAGCTACGGTGGATTACGCCATACTCTTTACTGATAATTATATGCTGAACCGAAAATCAATGAAAAAGAAGGAAGCAATCAAAGTTACCCTGGAAGGACATTTCGTGTCAATCTTAACCTCAGCCGTGATCCTGTCTTCAGCAGGTTTTTGCCTTGGTCTCACCTCATCCAGCCCCATTGTGTCTGAGCTGGGAATTTTATTAGGACGAGGAACTTTACTGTCCATGGCTATGGTTGTATGCTTTCTTCCTCCACTACTTGTTCTGGGAGACAAAATTATTGAGAAAACTACTTTGAAGGCGGATTTTTTTAAGGAGAGATGATATATGAAAAAGATTTTTAAGATTCCGTTCATAGCAGTATTATTGATTATTACTCTGCTTTTTTCATCAGCCGGCCTTCCCCTTTTAGCCGAAGAAAATAAAACAGAGCCGGTCAATAGCCCAAGTGGCCAGGTATCTTCAAAAGAAGAAGTGATTTACTGCTCTCTGGACAACAGCGGAAAATTAAAGAACATTTATGTCGTAAACATTTTAAATGTAACAATTCCCGGAGTCGTTTATGATTATGGCAGTTATGCATCATTAAAGAACCTAACCGATACCGGCGAATTAGTCAGTGAGAACGGAAAAGTAAAAATTAACGCTCCCGAGGGCAGGTTTTATTATCAGGGAAATCTGGAGAATGGCAATCTGCCCTGGTCAGTAGATATATCTTACTATATAGACGGAGTAAAAAAGGATCCGAAAAACTTAGCCGGAGCTGACGGGCATGTAAAAATCGAAATCAATACAAAAAAGAATAACGGCATAGATTCCGGTTTTTTTGAAAACTACCTGCTGCAGGTAAGTGTACAACTGAATACTGAAAGATTTTCAAATATTGATGCTGCAGGAGCAACCATGGCTAATGCCGGCGCAAATAAAATAGTAAACTTTACCGTTTTGCCGGGCGTTGAAGGCAACTTATCCATTGAGGCTGATGTGACCGATTTTGAGATGGGCAGTATTGAGTTTTCAGCTATTCCTTTTTCCATGCAAATTGAAATGCCTGATATGTCGGAGTTTTCAGATGAATTCTCAGCTCTTGCAAACGCAATAGCTCAACTGAATACAGGAGTTGAGGCTTTAGCGAAAGGCCTGGCCGAGATCAGCGGGGGCGCAGCTGCGATCACTTATGGCTCATCGGAATTCAAAAATGGTCTTGCTGCTCTTGACTCAAAATCAGATGAGATTATTCAAGCCTCCTCTATGATTATGGATACCCTGAATAATTTAAGTGCCATGATGTCGATACCGGAAGCTCAGGCAGCCAATCCTCAGCTTGCTTACGCCTTAACTGAACTTACCAAAAACTATAACGGATTTCATATGGGGTTGGAAGGCTATACCCAGGGCGTGAGCCAATTAGCATCATCTTACCCGGGAATTCATGCAGGAATCGAGGGATTGGCAGGCGGAGTAAATAAAGTCAGTGAAGGCGCTAAAGAGCTTAGTTCAGGCACTGATACCTTGTATGAAAACATAAAGGATCTTCCTCAAAATATAGACGCCTATAGTAAGGATTTATTATCAGACTATGATAAGTCTGATTATGAGCCGGTATCATTTATTTCATCTGAAAACAGGGACGTGACATCAGTTCAGTTTGTCATGCGGACCGAAAAAATAGAAAAGGAAGAAGCTAGACCAGCACAAACCACGGAAAAGGAGCCTGAAACCTTCTGGACCCGGCTGCTGGATTTGTTCAGGTAAGTGTGAGTATTTTATGCTGTTGTTTGCTTTGCAACAAGGCAGCTTGCCCCGTACTTTTCCCTTAACTTAGGTTTTTCAATTTTACCCGTAGGGTTACGCGGAACCTTATCAAATATGATCTTCCTGGGACGCTTATAGCGTGGAAGAGAAATACAGAATTCGTTGATATCTTTTTCGGTGCAGGTACACCCCGGCTTGAGCTCGATAATTGCTGCAGCAATCTCACCAAGCCTTGAGTCTGCCAGGCCTATAACGGCAGCATCCTTTATTGCTTCATGAGCGCGGAGAAAATCTTCTATCTGGACAGGATAAATATTCTCACCACCGCTGATTATGACATCCTTTTTCCTGTCGACCAAGTAAATGAAGCCATCTTCATCCATTCTGGCCATGTCTCCGGTATAAAGCCACCCGTCTTTTAATACTGCTTCTGTTGCTTTAGGGTCCTTGTAGTAGCACTTCATGACCCCCGGTCCTTTAACCGCAAGTTCGCCTACTTCACCCTGAGGAACAATATTCTTGCTATCATCAATAATTTTAACTTCCCACTCGTAGCCAGGAATACCTATTGCGCCAACCTTATGTATGTTCTCTATACCTAAATGAACACAGCCCGGGCCTATGGATTCGCTAAGGCCATAGTTGGTGTCATAGTCGTGATGAGGAAAATACTTTTTCCAGCGATGAATAAGACTGGGGGGTACAGGCTGAGCTCCTATGTGCATTAGCCTCCATTGGGAAAGCTCATAATCCTCCAGCTTAACTTCCCCGCTGTCAATGGCATCCAATATATCCTGAGCCCAAGGTACCAGCAGCCACACTATAGTTATTTTTTCTTCAGATATGGTTCTTAAGATCCATTCCGGCTTAATGCCTCTCAAGATTACAGCTTTGCTGCCTGTCAGCAGACTTCCGAACCAATGCATCTTAGCTCCCGTATGATAAAGGGGCGGAATGCAAAGAAAATTATCATCTCTTGTCTGTCCATGGTGCTTAGCCTCAGTATAACAAGCTGACATAAGACTTCTGTGATTATGTAATATCGCTTTTGGAAAACCGGTAGTTCCTGATGAAAAATAAATAGCTGCGTCATCCTCATCTGAAAGTTTTATATCAGGAGCTTCCGAAGAGCAATTAGCAGTCAGACGGTCATAGCTCTCAGCAAAAGATGGACGCCCTTCTCCTGCAAAAAACAGAGTTTTGATTTTGGGAATCTGATCGTAAATTGACTCGATGCGCCCAATAAATTCAGGTCCGAAAATCAGGGCAATTGAATCTGACAAATCAAGGCAGTACTTGATTTCTTCTGCTGTATACCGAAAATTCAGAGGTACGGCTAAAGCTCCTGTCTTAAGGATACCAAAATAGATCGGCAGCCATTCAAGACAATTCATCAGAAGGATCGCAACCTTATCACCTTTTTTAATACCTCTTTTTAAAAGGAGATTTGCAAACCTGTTGGCTTTTTCATCAAAAACACGCCACGTCATTTCTCTTCTGTATTCACCGGCAGGGTTGTTTTCAATAAGTTCATACTCCCGCCAAATAACATTATGGCTATTTTGCAAATCCAGGTTGATTTCTTTAAGACATATCTCCTGCCCGTATAATTTAGAATTTCGGGACAGTAATTCTGTGATAGGCATTATGATTTCCTCCCATTCTACAAAAACTACTTTAAAAAAAATGAATCTATAGCACCATGCTACAAAAACACTAGCATAATTATATGACTTTAATAAAAGGAAATCAACCTCTTATTATTATAAATACACCTTGCTACAAACTCGCCTCATCAGCTATTGCCTGCTGAAGACTTTTACTTTTTTCCATTACATCCTGAGAAACCTCCCAGAACATTATACCCCCAAGATTCTCCTTTGCCCATTTAGTCTTTTTCCGTATAGTATCAACACCGTTATAATACACTTTTGTTCCGTTTAAGTCTATTATATCGGTGTCAAAAGCATTAGGATCGATCTTCAGTATCTCGTCATATGCGATCCAGGAAGGCCTCCCATAAAAGGGTACCCCG
>JAAYNO010000207.1 GCA_012520855.1 Clostridiaceae bacterium
AATGACTATGGGAGAATGGGAGGCAATGGTTTTTCATGCATAGATTCATTGTTGACCCAAAAAGTATTCATAATGGTCATCTGAGGATTTATGGCGATGATCTTAAACACCTGAGAAAAGTGTTAAGGCTGGGTCCCGGAGATTCAATAAATGTATTTGACGGCACCGGTAAGGAATTTGAGGCTAAGTTACTTTCGGTAGACAAAACCTGTGCGTTGGCTGAGATAACAGCATCCTTCCAAACCGAAGCTGAACCGGAGATCAATTTAACTCTGTTTCAAGGGCTTTTAAAGGGAGAGAAAATGGATCTCATTATCCAAAAAGGGGTTGAATTGGGAGTTCGTAGTATAATTCCCGTAATTACAGACAGAACAGTAGTACAAGTAGATAATAACAAAAGTGAAAAAAAAGCGCTGCGTTGGTCCAAAATAGCCAGAGAAGCTTCAAAACAGTGCAGGAGAGCAATGGTGCCTCATATTTCGGAGCCGATAAGCTTTGATGAAGCAATAAGTGAATCAAAGAGATATGAAGCAGCTCTTTTGCTTTACGAGAATGAATCAAAAAAATGTTTGAAAGAAACACTGAAATGTTATACTATAAATAAGATTAAAGAAATTGCACTGTTTGTAGGACCTGAAGGCGGGTTTACGCCTCATGAAATAGAAAAATATACAAATTCAGGATTTGATGTGGCCGGGCTGGGGAGAAGGATACTAAGAGCCGAAACGGCAGCGATTTCAGTTATTTCAATTATTATGTATGAGATGGGTGAACTTAACTAATGAAAAAGATTACTTTTGTTATTACTGACGATGCAATATTTATGCGCACTCTTCTTAGGAAAATTATAGAACAGAATGATGATTATGAAGTTGTTGGTGAGGCATCGAATGGTCGCGAGGCAATCGAGGCGGCTGCGAAGTATAAGCCGGGTATTTTGACTTTAGATATTACTATGCCAGAGTTGGATGGGATCCAGGCTGTTAAAGAGATATTGAAGGTCAGTCCCAAAACCCGCATAATAATGGTTTCAGCAATGGGACAGCAATCCATGGTTATAGAAGCGATCAAGCAAGGCGCAAAAGATTTTGTAGTAAAGCCATTTGATAAATCAAGAGTTTACCAGTCTATCAGAAATGTCCTTGCAATGGATAATTAAAATGTGTTTAAGTTAAGGAGCTAAATTTTAATGTTAAGAAGTATGACAGGCTTTGGATACTGCGAGTATACAGAAAATGAAATCACCTTTACTGTGGAAATAAAAACAGTGAATCACCGTTATACCGATATTTTTCTGAGGATGCCCAAACAATTATCGGTTTATGAGGAGAAGGTCAGATCTTTAATTAATTCGAGAATTCAAAGAGGAAAAATTGACATTTACATAAATTATGACAATAAGTCCCCCCAGGTTCAGGAAGTGCTTCTCGACGAAAAGCTCGCTAAAGCATATTTCGATGTGCTAAAAAAATTAACTGAGGAGCTTGACCTCAGGGATGATATTTCAGCAACGTCTCTGGCCAGGTTTCCTGATATTTTAAAGGTTGAAAAGCAGGAGAATGACGAATCAACAGGCGTGATCCTTGAAAAAGCTGTCAACCTTGCTATCGATGAGCTTATAAAAATGCGGACCAGAGAAGGGGAAAAGCTTAAGGACAGCTTTATGTGCAATCTTTCAACAATAGAGGCATACACTGAAAAAATCAGGGGGAAAGCACCTCTTGTAGTAAAGGAATATAAAGAAAAATTAGAGAACAGATTGTCTGAATTGATCGATCTGTCAAGACTGGATCCGGCAAGGATCGCCGCCGAGGTTGCTTTGTTTGCCGATAAGTGCAGTATCGACGAAGAGCTGGTGAGATTAAACAGTCATGTGATGCAGATGAGAGATATGATTGAAAACGGAAGCCCCGTAGGTAAAAAGGCTGATTTTTTGATCCAGGAAATGAACAGAGAGATAAATACGATAGGCTCTAAAGCAAGTGATCTGGAAATCACAAGGAATGTTGTGGAGCTTAAAAGTGAAGTGGAAAAGCTTAGAGAACAAATCCAGAATATCGAATGATTTTCAGGCTGATAATTTCCAGGCAGGAAAAACGCTTAAAAGATCAAATGCCGGTATCTTAATAAGCGCTGAAGCGGAGGTTAAAGCTAATGAAGCTAATCAATGTTGGTTTTGGAAACATGGTTTCCGCAAATAAAATAGTGGCGATTGTCAGTCCCGAATCTGCTCCCATAAAACGTATCATCCAGGAGGGGCGGGAACGGGGAGTGCTGGTCGATGCCACATATGGCAGGCGTACCCGTGCTGTGATCATTACCGACAGCGATCATATAATACTTTCAGCATTGCAGCCTGAAACTGTCGCCAATCGTTTGGAAGAACCGGATAATTCTTCCCGTTCGGAGCCTATATTGGAATTAAGACCGGAACAGGGGGAAGAAGTATGACCCCAGGTTTGCTTATAGTTGTATCTGGTCCTGCAGGAGTGGGCAAGGGCAGTATCGTACGTAAAATGATGGATTATGATGAGAATATCGTATTGTCAGTCTCAGCAACTTCCAGACCCCCCAGAGCAACCGAAGCTGAGGGAGTTAATTACTTTTTTAAAACCAGAGAACAATTTGAAGCGATGATAAAAAACGATGAGCTTCTTGAATGGGTGGAGTACTGCGGAAACTATTACGGGACACCAAAGGAATGGGTTTGCAGGGAAGTTGAAAAAGGCAAAGTAGTGGTTCTGGAAATTGAGGTGGACGGAGCAAGTAATATAAGACGATTATTCCCAGATTGTGTACTCTGCTTTGTAATACCGCCTGATTTTAAGGAGTTGGAAAATAGGCTCAGAGGCAGGGGTACCGAAACAGATGATTCTGTAAAGGCCAGGCTCACCAGAGCAATTGAAGAGTTTAAACTAATCGACAAATATGATTACTTGATTATGAATGATACTATTGAAAATGCTGCCGATAGTTTTTTCAGTATTATTAGATCCGAACGCATGAGGACATCAAGAAATCAATTGATGATAGATAATTTTAAGAATTTAAACAGGAGTGAATAAACTATGATTTATCCCCCGATGGCATCACTTTTAGATAAGGTAGACAGCCGTTACACCTTGGTAATCGTTATTGCAAAACGAGCCCGCATGCTTACAAACGGAGCTCAAAAGCTTACAGAAGTCAATTCTGAAAAAGATGTTACTTTGGCTATCAATGAGATCGCCGAGAACAAGATTACTTACCATAAGGTTAAAAAGCAGCAGCCAACCTATGAGAATATGGTGGAAGCCTCACTAAACAGTATTGAGGACCAGGTTTAAATGGACAGATAGAGAAAGCAATAGGAGGAATATTTAATGCATCAGTTCGAAAAAACCATGGAAAAAATAGTAGCACTATGTAAAAACCGTGGCTTTATCTATCAAGGGTCAGAAATCTATGACGGACTTGCAAATACATGGGATTACGGACCTTTAGGGGTCGAGTTTAAGAATAATGTGAAAAAAGCCTGGTGGAAAAAATTCATCCAGGAAAGTCCTTACAACGTGGGCGTTGATTGCGCTATTCTTATGAATCCGCAGGTATGGGTCGCATCAGGCCATGTAGGAGGTTTTTCCGATCCCCTGATCGACTGTAAACAGTGTAAAACAAGACATAGAGCCGATAAGATAATAGAGGATTTTAATAAGGACAACAATATTGATATGGTTGTTGACGGGATGACCAATGAAGCCATGACAGCATATTTGAAGGAGAAGAATATTCCCTGCCCCGACTGCGGCGGGCATGAATTTACAGACATAAGAAAATTTAATTTAATGTTTAAAACATTTCAGGGTGTTACTGAGGATTCAAAAAATGAAATATACCTGCGGCCTGAAACTGCCCAGGGAATTTTTGTAAATTTCAAGAATGTTCAGAGGTCAACTCGTAAGAAAATACCCTTCGGTATAGGACAAATCGGTAAATCATTCAGGAATGAGATTACTCCCGGCAATTTTATATTCAGAACCAGGGAGTTTGAGCAGATGGAGCTGGAATTCTTCTGTGAGCCCGGAACCGACCTGGATTGGTTCCATTACTGGAAGGATTTTTGCAAAAATTGGCTATTGGAACTTGGCATAAATGAAGATAATATCAAAATGCGCGACCATACCAAAGAAGAGCTCTCCCATTACAGCAAGGCAACCACTGATATTGAATATAAATTCCCCTTTGGCTGGGGCGAGCTTTGGGGAATTGCAGACAGGACCGACTTTGATTTAAAACAGCATATGGAGCATGCTAAAGAGGATCTATCATATTTTGACCCCAACAAGAATGAGAAATATGTTCCATACTGTGTAGAACCATCTTTGGGAGCTGACCGCGTAGCATTGGCATTTTTATGCGATGCATATGATGAGGAAGAGATTGCCGATGGTGATGTAAGAACGGTACTGAGGCTCCATCCTTTCCTTGCTCCTGTAAAGGTCGCCGTGCTTCCTCTTTCAAAAAAACTTACCGATGAAGCATTTAAAATATATGAGGATTTATGTAAGGTATATGTGTGTGAATTCGATGATGCAGGCTCAATAGGTAAGAGATACAGAAGACAGGACGAAATAGGGACACCGTTTTGTATAACATTTGACTTTGAATCGTTAGAAGACAGTTGCGTTACTATCAGGGAACGTGATACAATGCAACAGGTTAGAATTCCCATTAATGATTTATTTGGTTATTTTAAGGATAAAATATGTTTTTAATAATTAAAGGAGCTAATGCTTCTATTATAATACAGGAGGTAAAAATTAGATGACAAAATACG
>JAAYNO010000208.1 GCA_012520855.1 Clostridiaceae bacterium
TCCAGGCAAAGGGGCAACCTCTTGCTTTTTTACTTGAACCGCATAATTTTATAAATGCGTCCTATATGTATATGTAGCCCACCCTTAGTGCTAGGCTACTTTGCTTTACTTGTCATTCTGAGCGTAGCGAAGAATCTTTTTTAGATCCTTCGACTTCGCTGCGCTGCGCTCAGGAAGACACGGTTATGCGTTGAGGATATCATTTAGCGGGTACTCTTCCATTTAGTTCAAGGCAATTGGTGCCGTGAGTGATGTCAACTGGCGTCAGCGGAGCATGGATTGCGTAGCTACGCGACTTGAAAACAGGATGTTTTCACGGAGCGGCGCAGTTGACTCACTCAACAGGCACCCTCATTAATAACAATATTGCCTATGCTCTTGAGGCTATTTCAGCAACAATCTTTTCAACAAAGGCATCCACGTCCATGGAACCTAAGTCTCCATCTTTCCTGGATCTTACGGCAACTGCCTTGTTTTCAACCTCTTTGTCGCCTATAACCAGCATGTAAGGAATTTTTTCGAGCTGTGCTCCACGTATCTTGAACCCGATTTTTTCATTGCGGGTATCAATTTCTACATCAACATCCTTATCCCTCAGTTTCGCGGCAACCTCTTCTGCAAATTCGTGATGTTTTTCAAGGATGGGAATGATCCTGGCCTGAACAGGAGCAAGCCAAACAGGGAAAGCTCCGGCATAGTGCTCCAGCAATACTCCAAAGAACCTCTCGATGGAACCAAGCAATGCTCTGTGAATCATATAAGGACGGTGCTTGCTTCCATCGGGTGCAACATAAGTCATATCAAATCGCTCGGGCTCATTAAAGTCAAACTGGATCGTGGAGCATTGCCATTCGCGATTCAAAGCATCCTTGATTTTAATATCTATCTTGGGGCCATAGAACGCACCGCCGCCTTCATCAACGTCACATTCCAGGCCTTCGGCAGCTACAGCCTCTTTTAAAGCCTTTGTTGCCTCAGCCCACATATTTTCATCGCCCACATATTTATCCTTGGGTTTGGTAGATATATATATTTTATACTCACTAAACCCAAAAGCATTGAGCATGTAAAGGCAGAATCTTAATACCCTGCGAATCTCGGCGGGCATTTGCTCCGGAGCACAGAAAATATGGGCATCGTCCTGGGTAAAGCCCCTGACCCTCAATAATCCGTGAAGCACACCGCTTTTCTCATACCGATAAACAGTACCCAGTTCAGCCCATCTGTACGGCAAATCACGGTATGAATGAAGCCTGCTTTTATAAATGGCTATATGGAACGGACAATTCATGGGCTTAGCGTAAAAGTCCTGCCCGTCAACATCCATAGCCGAATACATGCTTTCATTATAAAATCCCAGATGGCCTGAGGTCTCCCAAAGCTGTCCACGTCCTATATGAGGTGTGTAGACGATTTCATATCCATTCTTTAGATGCTCTTTTCTCCAGAAATCCTCAATATGCATTCTTACCCGGGCTCCCTTGGGATGCCAGAGTACAAGACCCGGACCTACTTCTTCATCAAAGGAGAACAAATCCAGTTCCTTGCCCAGACGCCTGTGGTCACGTTTTTCGGCTTCTTCCAGCATTTTGAGGTATTCGTTCAACTGGCTGGCCTTAGGAAAAGCGGTACCGTATATCCTTTGCAGCATCTTATTCTTCTCACTGCCTCTCCAATAAGCGCCTGCAAGCTGCATCAGCTTTACAGCCTTGACCTTTCCTGTCGAAAGCAAGTGAGGTCCTGCACACAGGTCGGTAAAATCACCCTGCCTGTAGAAGGATATTTCGGCGTCCTCAGGAAGTTCTTTTATCAGCTCAACCTTGTAAGGCTCATCCGTCATAAGCTCGAGGGCTTTATCCCTGGACAAAGTAAACCTCTCGATGGCCAGATCTTCCTTGATAATACTCTGCATTTCCTTTTCAATGGCAAGCATGTCTTCGGGAGTAAAAGTTTTGTCTAAATCAAAATCGTAATAAAAGCCATTGTCTACCGCAGGGCCTATAGCCAGCTTAACCCCCGGAAAGAGCCTTCTTACAGCCTGGGCCATAATATGGGAAGCCGTATGCCAATATGTGTGCTTACCTCCCTCAGTATCAAAGGTAAGAATATTAAGCTCGCAGTCTTCATAAAGAGCTGTCCGCAAATCCTTAAGCTCTCCATTTACTTCTCCTGCCAAAGCAACACGGGCAAGTCCTTCGCTGATATCCTTTGTGATATCCAATATAGTGCTTCCGCTTTCATAGGACTTAATACTTCCGTCTTTAAGTTTGATTTGTATCATTCCTGGTTCACTCCTTTTAAGATTAAATATCCAAATAAAAAACTCTCATCCAAATGCCGATGCATTCAAGGATGAGAGCATAAACTCACACGGTTCCACCTTGATTACAGGATATAATCCTGTCACTCAATCAGATTGTAACGTAATCAACGTAACGGCTTACTGCTATTTCGGCTGTCATGCTCCGGGGCGGTTCAAAACAGTGATTCGCGGGATGGATCTCAGCCGCGTCCTTCCCTCTCTTAAGCGCTTCTATCAGCTTTGCATGTCCCCTTCAACGCATTTTCAGTATGTTGAGATAGACTTATAATATATCATCGGGCTTTCAATGTCAAACATTAATCATTGGTTCTTTCTTCACCCTAAAGTGCTGCTTCTAAAATGAGTAATGGGGACGGTCCTCTTTACTCATTTTAAAATAAATTTATTGATCACATGGGCCACTCCGTCTTCCTCATTGGATAGCGTAATATAATCCGCCTTTTCTTTAACATAGTCCGGAGAATTTGCCATTGCCACACCGAGTCCCGCATACTCGATCATTGAAAGGTCGTTATAGCCATCACCCACAGCTATCATTTCACTTCTGTCTATACCATAATATTCCCCAAGCCTTTCCATGGCAATAGCTTTAGAAGCGTTTATGTCAACAAACTCCAGAAAATACGGCCTGGATGGGTGGAAATTTACATTATCGCTTAAGTGTTTTCCTACCTCTCTATTATATTGTTCTATTTTTTCAACTTCATCAGACCACAGTATTTTTGTAACACCTTTTTCGGCAAGCTGCCTGGTATTCTCAGCTAATACAGGCTCGACACCTGAAATAGACTTGTATTTCTCCACTCTTTCATTAAGCTTCGGAACATAAAGCCCATTATTCTTCCATACCATTATTGTCGTCCCATATTTTTCACCGAGTTTGATAATATCTCCGGCATCTTTTTCAGACAGCTTTTGTTCATAAAGTACCTTCCTGGACCTCCCCAAAACAACCATTGCCCCGTTATATGTGATAAACGGCAAATCCAGATTCAGCGCTTTATTCAACCCTTCAACACCCTGTATAGGCCTTCCTGTCGCAATAGTGAATATAAGACCTTTTTCAACCCCTTGCCTGATTGCTTTTTTGGTATTCTCAGTAAGTTCACCGCGGTCATTCAAAAGAGTTCCGTCGATGTCTACCGCCATAAGTTTGTAAATCATTAGAGCTCCTTTTCCAAATATATTTTATTTTAACATCATTACAAATACTCCTGCGGTTATGAGCACAGCAGCGATTATTGTTTTTAGCGTGAACTGTTCTCCCAATATAATAAAAGATAAAATCAGCGTCAATACAATGCTTGATTTATCGATAGGCGCAACCTTAGACACATCGGCAAGAGATATTGCTTTATAGTAAAAAAGCCAGGAAAGACCGGTTGCCAGACCTGATAGGAATAAAAAAGTCCAGTTTTGTTTTGTCAGATCCTTTATCCCCTGCTGTGAGCCCGACATAAAAACAATTACCCATGACATGATTATAATAACACATGTACGGACAGCGGTGGCAAGGTTTGAATCAACTCCCTTTATGCCGACTTTGGCAAGAATCGAAGTCAATGCAGCAAATAAAGCAGCGAGTATTGCATATAGCTTCCACATAATCGTGTACTCCTTTACCGAAAATTCATAGCGATTCAAAACTATTGCAAACAGCGGTTTACAAAGTAGTTTTATGATATCCTATTTTCACGTAAAAGGCAATAAATGCGGAATAAAGTTACAAACACAACTTTATAGCCTTTTTCAGCCTTCGTATATATTCGGTGACTGGCTTAAGACTTTCTCTTCCATACTCCCCAATCAGTTTTACGATTGCGCTTCCCACTATTACACCGTCGGAAAGCTGTGCCATATGGGCAGCCTGCTCGGGTGTTGAAATACCAAATCCGATTGCACAAGGAATATTGGTTACTTCCCTGACTCTACGGATCATTTCCCCCATATCGGTCGTGATTTTGCTTCGGACACCAGTTACCCCAAGAGAAGAAACACAATAGAGGAATCCTTTTGCTTCCTTTGCAATACGATCGATCCGCTCACGGGAGGTAGGAGCTATCATGGAAATCAAATCAACCCCATAGTCCTCGCATTCGCCCGATAATTCATCCTTTTCTTCAAAGGGCATATCGGGAACGATCATCCCGTCTATGCCGCATTGTTTGCAACGACATAAAAACTTTTCCTTCCCATATACATAAACCGGATTTAAATAAGTCATGAACAGCAGCGGGATATCTGTTTTGCGCCTCACCGCCGAAACCATATCAAACAGTTTATCTACGGTACAACCGTTTTTGAGGGCACGTTCATCGGCTTGCTGAATGACGCTGCCTTCGGCAACGGGATCCGAGAACGGAATACCGATTTCAATCAAATCTGCTCCTGCTTCAGCCATGGCAGGTATTAATTTTTCAGTGGTTTCGATATCAGGATCTCCGCCTGTGATAAAAGCTATAAATGCTTTTTTATTTTCAAAGGCTTTCGTTATTCTACTCATGAAGTGCTACCCCCTTATATCTTGCTATTGCAGCCACGTCTTTATCTCCCCTGCCTGATAGGTTAATGACGATTATTTGATCCTTTTCCATAGTAGGTGCCAGTTTTCTTGCATATGCCACGGCGTGGGCCGATTCAATTGCGGGAATGATCCCTTCAGTGCGTGAAAGATATTCAAAAGCGCTTACCGCTTCGGCATCGGTCACGGGTACGTACTTTGCCCTCCCGGTATCATATAGATATGCGTGCTCGGGGCCAATCCCCGGATAGTCCAGTCCTGCTGAAATAGAATAAACCGGGGCTATTTGACCGTAATGATCCTGGCAGAAGAAAGATTTCATGCCATGGAAAATTCCCACCGTACCGTTGGCGATCGTTGCTGCATTTTTCGGTGTATCGACACCTAATCCGGCAGCCTCACAACCAATAAGCTTTACGGATGTATCTTCAATAAACTCATGAAAAGCACCAATTGCATTGCTGCCTCCGCCTACGCATGCGATCACTATATCCGGTAGTTTTCCTTCAGCCAGCATGAGCTGTTCTTTGATCTCCTTGCCTATGATTCTCTGAAAATCCCGTACGATAGTGGGGTAAGGATGGGGTCCCATTACAGAACCCAATACATATAAAGTATCTTCCATGCGCGTCGACCACTCACGCATGGTTTCGTTCACGGCATCCTTCAGTGTTCTTGTCCCGCTTGTGACAGGCTGGACCGTGGCTCCCAATAATTCCATTCTAAAGACATTGAGAGCCTGGCGCTCCATATCCTCCTGCCCCATAAATATTTTGCATTCCATATCCATAAGCGCTGCTGCGGTAGCTGTGGCAACACCATGCTGTCCGGCACCGGTCTCGGCTATCACGCGTTTTTTTCCCATGCGTTTGGCAAGCAAAATCTGGCCCAGGACATTGTTGATCTTATGGGAGCCTGTATGGTTAAGATCCTCCCGCTTAAGATATATTTTTGCTCCTCCCAGGTCCCGGGTCATTTTCTCGGCATAGTACAATAAGGATGGTCTTCCTGCGTAATTTTTCAGCAGATCTTCTAGTTCTTTTTGAAAGTCTGCATTGTTCCTGTAATATTCATATGCCTCCGACAGCTCCTTGACTGCTTTCATCAAGGTCTCGGGTATAAACTGCCCTCCGTAGTCGCCAAATCTTCCTGTCTTCAAAGTGAACCTCCTCCTTTTTTGACAAATAAAAAAGCTCTTATCCTAGTTTCCATAGGACAAAAGCTTGTAACTTCTGCGGTACCACCTAAATTGATGCAATTGCATCCACTCAATTTTCGTACTATCATACGAATTCCTTGGATAACGGGCGGAACCCCCGTTGGTCATTACTCAGCCCGAAGACCTTTCCTACCACCCTTATGAGCCCATTCCATGCAAATCCGCCTGCTGCAATCCCACCGCCTGCAACTCTCTTTGAAGCAATCAGTTACATGTACTATTCTCAATCACTAGTTTGATGTATTTTATCTTCATCTATAATACTTCATTTTTTTATCGCTGTCAAAGATATTCACTGCATGGACCATCTCTTATTTCAATCCTGTGGTGGCTATATTCTCTACTATATTTTTCTGGAAAATCAGAAACAGTATCAGTATGGGAACTATGGACAGAGTCACCCCGGCATACAGCACACCATAATCAGTCATATACAGCCCCATAGACAGGCGTGTCAATGCCACCTGCAGGAGCATTTTGCTTTCATCTCCGATAAAGGTCACGGGCACAATAAAGCTGTCCCATTGCTGTAGGAATACCAGAAGCCCCAATGTGAACAATGAGGTCTTTGCCAGTGGTATATAGATCTTTGCGAATATCCTGAAATGTCCGCAGCCATCCAAAATCGCCGCCTCATCCAGCTCTTTCGGTACTGTACTGAAGAACTGCCTCATGAAGAAGATCCCGAATGGAGAAGCCAGAAAAGGCAGTATAAGCGAGGTATATGTATTTGATAATCCAAGATCCACGATTGTAAGGTACAGCGATATGATAAGGATCTCTATGGGCAGTACCGCCATTGAAAGGAAAATGATGAATATCGCTTTTTTCCCTTTGAAATCTATTCTGGCAAAGGCATAGCCTGTCAGTGAATTAATGAACAGACTTCCAAACGTAACAGCGAATGCAACCAGAAAAGTATTCATGATAATCCTCAGCATATTCAGCTGTTCAAACATCCTTACGTAGTTTATGAGCGTGAAGGTCTGCGGAAAGAAAGTATACCATGAAAAGTCCACAAATTTTCCGATCTCTGCATTAGGTCTAAATCCGTTGGACATAACCCATACAAAGGGTATTACGACCAGCAATGCGACAAATATGAGAAACACATACATAAAAGATTTGAAAATCATGCTTTTGGTCCTGGCTCCAGTCTTAGCATTCATCTTTGTCAGCCTCTTTCTTAATCATTTTTGCCTTCCAGTTTCAACTGAATCATTGTAATCACAACAATGATCACGAACAGCACCGTTGACATGGCAGTCGCCGGCCCTACCTGCTTCTCTCCTATCCCGCTAATGTCTTTAGAACTTAAACATTTATGACTGCAACAGCTTGAGTATAAAGTCTGCATAAAGCAATTGAAAGTTATATTGATTGGAGGAATTTTAAATTATATTGGATTTTTTCATCGCTGTCCCGACGACTGAGACATGTTCACACAGAGAAATAGTTGAGCAAAAGGAAAAGGGTTGCTGTCATCTTGACAACAACCCTTTTTTAGTCACAAGGTATCATTTTACATAAGATTCCATTATTCTAACTGCTTCTTCCTCGTTTTCATATGCTGATCTTAGATGACAGCTTTGCCGCATATGCCGTAGCTGTGATATTATAAAAAAAGAATTGCAGACACATGGGTAATAATCAGCTGTCAGATGCAGACATTCGAAATGGATTGATATGTTTAATAATTATGGAATCATAACCTAAAGAAGGAGGCTTTTTATGTATAAATTCAAAGAAGGATTTTATACCGATGTGAGAATTGAGGAAGTGTATGAGACGCTAATATCCTATACTCTCACCAAACTGGATGAATCCAGGATCCGCAAGTATAAGGCTGCATTTATTCGTGTTTTCGA
>JAAYNO010000030.1 GCA_012520855.1 Clostridiaceae bacterium
GGACAACACGCATCAATAAAATAATTTGACATGGAAAAGCCGCTGTGCTAAAATATAACGGCAACCGCACGAAAAAGGGCAATAAATCAGCAATGTGATTAAAAACTCGCATGCTGTCCCTCATAGGCGAGATTGGTTGGAGGAGGTGCAATATATGTACGCGGTCATCGAGACAGGAGGCAAGCAGTACAAGGTTCAGGAGGGCGATGTTGTCTTTATTGAGAAACTTTCAGCTTCTGAAGGGGACGAGTATACCTTTGATAAAGTACTTGCTGTTTCCAAAGACGGCGGGCTTTTAACAGGCAATCCTGTTGAAGGGGCTTCCGTTTCTGCTAAAGTACTCGGCCATGGCAAGGATAAGAAGATCATTGTCTTCAAATACAAGCCTAAAAAGGGTTATCGCAGAAAGCAGGGTCACAGGCAGCCATATACAAAGGTGCAGATCGAGAAGATCAACGTTTAGACGCCATGATTAGGGCTGTATTTTATCGCTTGAAAAATGGCGATATAAAAGGTTTTGATATTAATGGCCATGCAGGAGCCGCAAAAAAAGGAGAGTATGATATGATCTGCGCAGCCGTATCGGCTGTGGGATATACAGCTCTTGGAGGTTTGGAAGAGCTCTGCGGAATCAATACCTACAAAGAATCCGATGGAAAGCTTGTTATGGAATTGCCTGCAGATGCGGCACCTGAGGTTTGGACTGAAGCTCAGACCATACTCAAAACAATGGTAATAGGGCTCAAACAAATTGAGAATCAATATCACAAGTATATAAAAGTAAGTTTTAAGGAGGTGTAGCCATGATCAGAATTAATCTGCAGTTGTTTGCCCATAAAAAAGGAATGGGGAGCACAAAAAACGGTCGCGATAGTGAATCTAAAAGACTTGGTGTTAAAAGAGGCGACGGTCAGTTTGTACTGGCAGGCAATATACTGGTAAGGCAGAGAGGCACCAAAATTCATCCTGGAATCAACGTTGGAATAGGCAGTGATGATACACTGTTTGCTCTTATAGATGGAAAGGTGAAGTTTGAAAGACTTGATAAGAAAAGAAAAAAGGTAAGTGTTTATTCTGCTTAAGAATAGCTAATAATAAAACCTGAATCAGGGTTTTTATTGGGCTGTTCTTTATGATAATATTATACTAGAATAGTAAGGGACGAAGCTATCGTCCTTTTTCTTTTCGGAGGAGAGGTTTTTAAGAACCTGAAATATATTAAAGGAGGGGAACTGGCCCATGCCGTTTCTGTCTTATTTTTATACGGGATGCCGGGCATGGCATATATATGTTTGTTGATTTTGCAGAAATTTATATTAAAGCGGGAGACGGTGGAAACGGGGCTGTCTCTTTCAGACGCGAGAAATATATTCCTAACGGAGGCCCGGACGGGGGCGACGGAGGTGCTGGAGGCAATGTTGTTTTTATTGCTGATACCGGCTTAAGAACCTTGATGGATTTTCGTTATAAGAGAAAGTATATCGCCGAGAGGGGAGAAAATGGCGGGAAACGCAACAGAAGCGGTAAAAGCGGAGAAGACCTCGTAGTTAAAGTTCCGATGGGAACCATTGTAAAGGACAAGGAAACAGGCCGCATTATTGCTGACATATCCCGTGAGGGGCAAAAAGTCATCATTGCCCGCGGTGGACGCGGCGGTGCGGGAAACCAGCATTTTGCAACTCCTACCAGGCAGGTTCCCAACTTTGCCCGAAGCGGAAACCCAGGTCAGGAAGTTACGGCAATTCTGGAGCTGAAAATGATCGCCGATGTAGGTCTGCTTGGTTTTCCAAACGTAGGAAAATCCACTTTGCTTTCAATGGTATCCTCTGCGCGGCCTAAAATTGCCAATTACCACTTTACAACCTTATCCCCGAACCTTGGAGTTGTTTCACTGGGTGAAGGAGAGAGCTTTGTTCTTGCAGACATACCGGGTCTTATTGAAGGAGCCCATGAAGGCGCGGGGCTTGGGCATAAGTTTCTAAGACATGTGGAGAGAACAAGACTTTTGATCCATGTAGTTGATATTGCAGAAACAGACGGACGAGATGCAATTTCAGATTTTGACGTCATTAACCGGGAGCTTGAGCTCTATAACCCGGAGCTTGCCAAACGTCCTCAAATAATTGCCGCAAACAAGACAGATGCCCTGTATGAAACAGACAAGCTGGAAAAGTTCAGGGTTGAAATGGAAAAACGGGGATATAAGGTATTTGGGATTTCGGCAGCGACCAAACAAGGTGTAGACGAATTGATAAAATACACTTATGAGCTTTTGAAAACACTGCCCGAGGTGGTTCTTTTCGATCCGGAGCAGGAAATGGAAATAACAGTACAAGACAATGAACCTCCGTTTACAGTAAGGCGTGAAAATGAGGTTTATGTTGTAGAAGGCCCATGGGTAACAAAAATACTCGGTTCAGTTAATCTTAACGACAGAGAGTCCCTCCAATACTTCCAGCGCACCGTAAAAAACATGGGAGTTATCGAAGCACTTGAAGAAAAGGGAATTGAAGAAGGGGACACTGTCAGAATGGGCGAAGTAGAATTTGATTATATACCGTAGGTGAATAATATGATAACAGGTAAGCAGAGAAGCTATTTAAGAAGCCTGGCAAATAGTATTCCAGCCATATTTCAGGTAGGGAAAAACGGAATAGACGAAAATGTTGTGCGTCAGTTCGAGGAAGCTTTAGAGGCACGAGAGCTGGTTAAGGCCAGTGTGCTAAAAAATTCGTTTTATACAGCCAGAGAGGCTTGTGAAGAGATTGCTCAGGCAGTTAATGCCGAAATAGTGTCAGTAATGGGGAATAAATTTGTCCTTTATAAGGAATCCATAAATAATAAGGTGATAGAACTGCCGCACTAATGTAAACCAGGGTGACGGTTAAAGACCACTGAAAAAGTAGCTCTAAAAATGTCATTACTGATCAAAGAACATACTTTGTATGTTCCAGGCGAAGAATCTTACTAGCTGATTATGCGGGTTTTAAGATTCTTCATTCTGCTTCGTTCCATTCAGAATGACAAACCCCGGAATTTTTCAGCAGGGAGCGCAATGCGCTCCCCTACAATTTGGAAATTTTGGCTTGGGAAAATGAGACTTTGACAAGGAGATTAAATCATGATATGGTTCGGCCCTGCGGGAAACTCAGACAGCTTTTATGATCAAGGCTTTGCGCACTCATGGCAAATGCCCCAATGGCTTAATAATATGGGGCTCAATGCCTATGAATATCAGTGTAATAAGGGAGTAAACCTAAAGGCTGAAACAGCCGGTGAGATCGGGAAAAAGGCGAAAGAGTCCAGTATTCGCCTGAGTGTCCATGCACCGTACTACATCAACCTTTCGAGTACTGAAAAACAGAAGAGGGATAACTCGGTCAAATACATTCTGGATACCCTGAGAATAGCCAAAATCATGGGTGCTGTCCGTATAGTCGTGCATCCTGGATATGTGTCGGGAATAACACGTAAAACTGCGGTGGAGCTTGCTTTGGCAACGATGAAGGAAGCTGTCAGCCAAGCCGATGAACAAGGTCTTTCTGATATAACTATCTGTCCTGAGGTTTTAGGTAAAAACAATCAGCTTGGCAACCTTGAGGAAGTCATGGAACTGTGTTATTTGGATAAAAGGTTTATTCCATGCATCGACTTTGCCCACCTGCACTCTCTTACACAGGGCGGCATGAACACCGAAGAGGACTTTGAGAAAGTTTTTCGGACTGTTGAAAAGCATCTGGGGAAAGACAGATTGAAAAATGTCCATATACATTTTAGCCGTGTGGAGTTTGGAAAAGGCGGAGAAAAGAAGCACTGGTCTTATTCCGACACAAGATACGGACCCGATTTTGACCCTCTTGCAAGGGTGATCATAAAGCTTGGTTTAGAGCCTGTTGTCATATGTGAATCCCGTGGTACTATGGCTGAAGATGCGCTGACTTTAAAGAATATTTATTTCAACGAAGCTGAAAAATTGGCTTAAATATCATTCAGGAAGTGGGGCTGTCTCAAAAACACGTATTAAATACGTCACCTATTTTACACACAGTTTTATTAAGATCCTTCGCCTGGAGAACACGAGAAGCGTTTTCTCCGCTCAAGGATGACAATCTGGAGTGCACAGAAGAACCGTCCCCCCTGTGTTCATGTGTTCATGATCGCAGCCGCCAGAAGGCTTAAGATCAGCGGGAACATAATCAGAGCGAGGTTTAATACTGCAAAACCAAAGGTGTCCTTCTTGGTTTGGAGCTTTAAGAAAACCTTGATGTTTTTATATACCTTGTATGTTCCCAATAATGTCAATAAGGATATCAAGGGCAAATATCCCAATACAACGCATAATATAATATCCAGATAGGCAAAGGTATAAATAGCTCCGTATAAAAACAGAGCTCTCTTTTTGCCAATCTGGATGGGCAGAGTATAACGCCTGTTTGTAAAATCATCCTCCATATCGCAGATGTTATTTGCAAGCATAATATTTGCTATACAAAAAACTGCAGGAAGCGATGAAAGGAAAATTGGCAGAACAAGCACCCAGCTTATGGTGAAAACGATTCTTTCATCAGTGATCGCCAGAGTCATTGGCAATAGATCATAAATTGAAGCATATACCACCAGAAACGGTATCATAAAGCCCATGAATCCGCCTGAAAACACTTCACCAAAAGGTGTACGTGATATGGGCAAAGGTCCTGCCGAGTATAAGATCCCCATAATAAAGGACAGCATACCCAGGACCAGCAGCCATATATCGCTCCTTAAGAAGGTCAGCACCCCAAATGTGAGCGCAATTATAAATAAAGTAACAATTGTAATTATTACGGTGCTTTCTTTAAGCTTATACTGCCCTATGGCATTATGGACTTCATAATTATAACCTTCTTTTTTAATAGCCCTTTTATAATCCTGGTAATTATTAAGAGCGGTCGTGAACATATCAAAGCAAATAAGAGATATAAAGAAAAACAGAACTGTCAGAGCATTCAGAGTCTTGTATTTATAAATGGTGTAAAGAACACCGAAAACAAAAGGTGTTACGCTTGCGATCTTGGTTTGTATTTCAACAAGTTTCAAAAAGCTTTTTACATGCATAATTTATCTTCACCCAACAGATATACTGAATGTATTAATCTTCACCTGAAACTGACAGACTTATTAAATAACATTGTAGCATAATAGCATGTATACCGATATAAATTATACCCAATTTCTTGATGGTTTCAGCCAAATCAGATAAAATGGTTTTAATAGTTGTGTTGAAGGCTTATATAAAAAGACCGGATCACCCGAAAGTGAAAGGGGCATTAATAATGATAAAGATAAGAGTGCTCAATGGACCCAATCTTAACCTGTTAGGAATAAGGGAGCCGGATATATATGGCTGCTTAAGCTTACAGGATATCCAGCGAAGGCTGGAAAAAGAAGCGGCGAATTACAGCATAGATCTGGACTTTTTTCAATCAAACCATGAGGGAGAGATAATCGATAGAATACATGAGGCTTTTACTGCAGGATATAACGGAATCATTATAAATCCGGGAGCTTTCACCCATTACAGCTATGCGATCCGCGATGCTATCAGTGCGGTCAGGCTGCCCGCCATCGAAGTGCATCTTTCCAATATCCATGCCAGAGAGGATTTCAGGTCAAAGTCTGTGATCGCTCCTGTTTGTATAGGCCAAATATGCGGTCTGGGGATAGACGCGTATTCGTCGGCCCTTTTCGCACTGCATAAAAGGTTTCAGTCGTAAGAGGCAGTCAGGAAGGAAGTAATTTAAATGAACAAAAGACTTCAAAATGTAAGAAAGCTATTAGAGGAAGAAAACCTGGATGCCCTGATAATCAATGGAAGAGCGAATACAATCTATAATTCCGGTTTTACAGGTTCTTCCTCTGTTCTTTTGATCGGATTGGAAAAAGCATGGCTCGTGGTTGACTTCAGGTACACCATACAGGCAAAGGAGCAGGTGTTTGAGGGTATAGAAGTAGTTGAGCAGCAGGAGAGTTTTTACAAGACGATAAACGCGTTGATCGATGATAATTCAATCGAAAGCATAGGCTTCGAAGGGAATGTGCTCACGTTTTCAGAGTATCAGAAAATGAAGATCAGTCTTACCAAGGCAAAAAACTTTGTAAACCTTGAAGGATCGATTGACAAGCTCCGGATAATCAAGGGCGATGATGAAATTGAAATCATTCAACAGGCTGTGCTTTTAGGGGATAAGATATTTGACCACATCATCAAATTCATTAAGCCGGGTATGAAAGAGACCGATGTATCAGCAGAGATCGAATATATGATGAAGAAATTGGGAGCCAAGGGGCCATCTTTTGAGACCATAGTGGCTGCCGGATACAGATCGGCAATGTGCCACGGCACTGCGACCGACAATGTGATCAAAACCGGAGATGCAGTGGTTCTTGATTTTGGATTAATTTACCGCAATTATTGTTCTGATATGACGAGAACAATATTTATAGGGGAGCCCAATAAAGAATTAACAAAAATATATGGTATAGTAAGAAAGGCTCAGGAAGCCGCTCTCTCGGGTATCGTATCAGGTATGAAGGCATCCGACGCCGATAAGATTGCAAGGGATATAATAACCGAAGCAGGGTATGGAGAGGCATTCGGCCATAGTCTTGGACATGGTGTAGGTGTGGAGATTCATGAAGAGCCCCGGTTATCGGCAAAGAGCGAAGATATATTAACTGACGGCATGGTGTTTTCAATAGAGCCAGGAATTTATGTAGAGGATCTTGGTGGTGTAAGAATAGAGGATATGGTCGTATTGGTTGACGGAAAACCAAGAAATTTCACAACCAGCATCAAAGACATGATTATTATTTAATTTGAACTTGCATACCTAAACATTATGGCTTAATATTAAAAGGAAAGAATTTACCAAATTATTATAAGAGAGGTTCACTTAGTATGGTAGTAGCTGGCGATTTTAAAAATGGCGTAACCTTTGAAATGGAAGGGCAAGTTTATCAAATCATCGAATTCCAACATGTTAAGCCCGGAAAAGGCGCTGCTTTTGTAAGAGCAAAGATACGAAACGTTATAACAGGTTCTACAATAGAACGTACGTTCAATCCAACCGACAAGTTCGAGAGAGCTCAGATAAGCAGAAGGGATATGGAGTACCTGTATAATGACGGGGATCTGGCTTATTTTATGGACACCGAGACTTATGAGCAATTACCTATAAATATGTCACAAATCAGCGATTCTCTGGTTTTTGTCAAAGAAAACATGGTGTGCAAGATCCTTTCCTATAAGGATAATGTTTTCGGAGTTGAGCCCCCGATGTTTGTCGAGCTTGAAGTAACAGATACGGAGCCTGGTTTTAAAGGGGACACCGCAACCGGTGCCACTAAACCCGCTACTGTTGAAACAGGTGCACAGGTGAAGGTTCCATTGTTTATTAACCAAGGTGATGTGATCCGTATTGACACACGAACAGGCGAATATCTGGAAAGAGCGTGAAGCAGTTAAGTTTTAAGCGTAATATCGGATGTTGACAAAGTGAATATTACATTGTAATATTACTTATAAATTATTCAGGGATAATACGGTTTACCGGGCATAGCGTTTTTCAACCTATGAAACGAGGTAAAGCAGATAGACCCCACCTTTTTGGAAAGCTCAAAAGAGATGCGGAATCATGGGCTGAAAGTTTCGCTTGAGTGAGTAGTAGGCTGGGCAACACTATTTGTCGAATTTGTAAAGTTTAATAAATAAAGCGGGTGTTTTTTACACCAATGTGGGTGGCACCGCGGGAAAGTTTTCTCGCCCCTCAGAAACTATAAGTTTTTGAGGGGCTTTTCTAATATAAGAAAAAACACATCGGAAGGTGAAGAAATAATGAATAATATTTACAGGACACACAATTGCGGCGAATTAAGAAAGAAGCACATAAAACAGAAAGTCAGACTGGCTGGCTGGATCGATACGATTAGGGATCACGGCGGAGTAATATTTGTTGATCTACGTGATCATTACGGAATAACCCAATTAGTATTCAATGATGATGAGCTTATAAATTCGCTGGGCCGTGAGTTTGTTATTTCAGTAGAAGGGATATTGCGCGAAAGAGATAAGGAGACCATCAACCCTAAAATAAGCACAGGCGAAGTCGAGGTGAATGTTGAGCATGTCACCGTTCTGAGCCGTTCGATTCGTCAGCTTCCCTTTGAAATTGAATCCTCATTGCAGACAAGGGAAGAGGTTCGGCTGAAGTACAGATTTTTGGATCTACGCAATCCGAAATTGCATAATAATATTGTTTTGAGATCTAAGATAATCAGTTTTCTGCGAAAGAAAATGGATGAACTGGACTTTTTAGAAATACAAACACCAATATTGACATCATCGTCACCTGAAGGTGCCCGTGACTATCTTGTACCGAGCAGAAAGCATAAAGGCATGTTTTACGCACTTCCCCAGGCACCTCAGCAGTTTAAGCAGCTATTAATGGTTTCGGGGTTTGACAGATATTATCAGATAGCTCCTTGCTTCCGGGATGAAGATGCCCGGGCTGACCGTTCGCCAGGTGAGTTTTATCAATTGGACTTTGAAATGGCTTTCGCTACCCAGGAGGATGTGTTTGAAGTTGCGGAAAAGGTTTTATATGACACATTCTCGACTTTTTCGGATAAATATGTAAGCCCGCCGCCGTTTAAGCGTATTTCTTTTGCAGACAGCATGCTTAGATACGGTACCGATAAGCCGGATTTGAGAAACCCTCTTATAATAGAAGATTTAACCGATTTTTTCAGGGATGTTGACTTTGCACCCTTTAAAAATAAGCCAGTCAGAGGGATTGTTGCTCCTAATTGCACTTCCATGCCAAAATCCTTCTTTGAAAGGATGCTTGAATTTGCCATGGGAATAGGTATGAAAGGTCTGGGTTATATCTCGATATTAAACGGGATGGAGCTGAAAGGTCCCATTGTGAAGTTTCTCTCTGAAGAAAAACAAAAGGAACTGATCGGAAAACTGTCATTAAAAGAAAACGACACATTGTTCTTCATTTCCGATGTTCCAAAATTGGTTGACAAACTGGCCGGACAGATCCGTACCGAGCTTGGAAAACGCCTTGATCTGATTGATGGATCAAGGTTTGAGATGTGTTTCATCGTTGATTTCCCCATGTTCGGAATAAGCGAAGAAACCGGTAAAATCGAGTTCACCCATAATCCTTTTTCGATGCCCCAGGGTGAGATGGAAGCTCTTGAAACGATGAATCCCCTTGACATTAAAGCTTACCAATACGATATAGTCTGCAACGGTGTTGAACTTTCATCGGGAGCTGTTCGTAATCATAAGCCGGAAATCATGGTAAAAGCCTTTGAAATCGCAGGTTATACAAAGAAAGATGTGGAGGCCAGGTTCTCTGCATTGTATAATGCTTTTCAATACGGGGCTCCTCCTCATGCCGGCATGGCTCCTGGTCTGGATAGGATCGTAATGCTGCTTACCGGGCAGGACTGCATAAGAGAGGTAGTTGCTTTTCCTATGAACAGCAATGCGCAGGATCTATTGCTGGGGGCTCCCAGTCCTGTAACAGAACAGCAGCTGCGGGAGGTTCATATCAAGCTTAGATAGGAGGTTTATTTTATGGATTTACAAACTGTTTTGGAATACGAGGCTATGGTAAAACTGGATCTGCCTGAGTCTGAGCGTATTTGGATAGCGGAAAAAGCTTCCATGCTGGAAGACAGCTTCAGCGAATTATCAAAAGTCGACACAGAAGGAATTGAACCGTTGATCTCGGTTTTGGATCTTAATTATACGCTTCGTGAAGATATACCGATTAAATCTATATCCCGCGAAGAAATACTTTCAAATTCACCTGAGCAATGTGATGGGTATTTCCAGGTACCGAAAACCATAGAATAGGGGGGAGATATTTTTGAAAAAAGAGTTCTTTATAACAAGATATGATGTAAAAGCAGAAAATTCTTTTGCGCTGGATGATAATATCATGGTTAAAGATGGGCTTACAACCGGCGGTTCAAAAATGCTCCACAATTTTGTTTCCCCGCTGCAGGCCACGGTAGTGGAAAAACTTTTGGACGCAGGCATGGAATTAGCCGGAAAAACAAAGCTTGATGAGTTTACCGCACCAGGGATCGCAGCCGAAACCTGCGATATTTTATCCGGAGCGGTAGGCGCTGTGTCAGAAGGCGCATGCAAAATTGCTTTATGTAATGATGTTTCGGGCAAAATTCGTCGCCAGGCGCCTGAAAATGGTTTATACTACATTCATCCGACTTATGGGACAGTATCCAGATTCGGTTTGATTCCAACTGTTTCTTCGATGGATCAGATAGGTATCGTCTGCAAAAATATCGATGACGGTTTCAATGCACTTGGCATAATTACCGGTCACGATGAAAAAGATGTAACGACTTTTCCCCAAAAATCATATGCTTATACTCCAAAAGAAGGGGGATTCAAAATCGGCATCCCTTCGAATGTAATGGAGTTAACAGATGAAAAGGGCAGAAAAGCAATATATAACTTTACGGGTAAATACGATACAGAAGAAACAGAGCTTAAGTATTTCGAAGTTTTTGCCCAGGTGATGTATATATTGAGCAGTGCTGAAATCGGCAATAACACTTCCCGATATGACGGAGTAAAATTCGGTTACCGTACAGAGAACTATACCGGTCTGAACGATCTTTATACTAAAACAAGGACCGAGGGGTTCGGGCTGGATATGAAGCTATTGTCGATAATGGGAGCACATGTTTTGTCCAGGCAGAATTATGAAGCTTACTATTTGAAATCCATGAAAATACGGCGTTTGATCAAAGAACATGCCATTGATCTTTTTAGCCGATACGATGCTATTGCTCTTCCTCTTAAGCTGAATGACCCCGATCCGTATAAGAATTCTGCTCTTTACGCATTTGCCACATTATGCGGATTGCCTTCCGTATCAGTACCATTAGGTTCTGACGGCGGCATACAGCTTATTTCACAGGTGAAGAATGAAAATTCATTATTCGGGATTTGCAAGGGAGGCAGGTAAGCATGGAATATGAAATTGTAATGGGTCTGGAAGTTCATGTGGAACTGGCGACAAAATCAAAGCTGTTTTGCGCCTGTGCGGCTAAATTTGGAGCCGAGGCAAATGAAAATGTATGCCCGGCATGTGCCGGCATGCCCGGAATGCTGCCGGTAATAAACAAAAGAGCAGTTGAACTCGGGATAGTGGCGGGTTTGGTTACAAATTGCGAGATCACACGAACTATTTCATTTGATAAAAAGAATTATTTCTATCCTGACTTGCCTACCGGGTATCAAATAACACAATTGTATGCCCCGATCTGTCGTAATGGTTTTGTGGATATTGAAACCGAAGCAGGCAATAAACGAATACGGATCAAACAGATCCATATAGAGGAAGATGCCGGGAAACTGGTTCACGATTACAGGCCCGACTCATCCCTGGTTGATTTTAACCGGGCAAGCGTCCCTCTTATAGAGATCGTCAGCGAGCCTGATTTCCGCTCTTCCGACGAGGTGGTGGCATACCTTGAGAAACTGCGCTCATTGCTGACCTTCGCGGATGTATCGGATTGCAAGATGCAGGAAGGTTCTATGAGATGCGATGTTAATATTTCAGTAAGAAAAGTTGGCTCTGACATCTTAGGAACCCGAACCGAAATAAAAAATATGAATTCTCTGAAAGCGATTGCCCGTGCCATTGAATTTGAATCACAGCGGCATATATCGGCTTTGGAAACAGGGTGTGAAGAACTTGTTCAGGAAACAAGACGCTGGGATGACAATAAAGGTGAAACCTATTCAATGCGCGACAAAGAAGACGCAACTGATTATCGTTATTTTCCGAACCCTGAGATATTGCCTGTTCACATTAGTGATGAGTGGATTAGTGAGATAAAAGACAGCCTTCCGGAGCTCGCACATGAAAAGTATGACAGACTGACCGGCTGCTATGGCTTGTCTGATTACGACAGTAAGCTTATAACAAGCGGTAAGAATATTTCCGACATATTTGACCGGACCCTGGAATTCGTTGATAATCCAAAAGAGGTGGCAAATTGGATTATTGGCGATTTGGCAAGCATAGCCAGGGAAGAAAACAAATCTTATGACGAAATAGAGATAGATTGCGAAAAGTTCGGAAAAATAATCAAAATGGTCGAGAATAAGGTTATCAACCGTACAATAGGAAAAAAGGTATTGCAACTGCTTTTCAGGGACAATATAGATCCGGAAAGCTATGTACGTGAGAACAAGCTCGGCATGATCACTGACGCCGGATATTTGGAAAATGTGATCAAGGAAGTACTTGCTGAAAACGAAAAATCTGTCCTCGAATATAAAGCAGGCAACCAAAAGGTTATAAGCTTCTTCGTCGGACGAATAATGCGCAAAACTCAGGGCAAGGCTGATCCTGGTTCTGTAAACTCGATACTGCGTAGAGAATTGAACGATTGGAACTAAATCGATCTGTCCCCTGCCGCTTCCAAAGATTATCGCTGACCAACAGGTTTTCTGCATAAATAAAGGAATTTATCCAATACTATGTATGAAACAATTTATACAGCGGGTCTTTGGAAGGAGGTATGAAAATTTGAAAGCGACTGGTATTGTAAGAAGAATCGACGATCTGGGAAGAGTAGTTATACCGAAAGAGATCAGAAGAACCTTAAGGATAAGAGAAGGTGATCCTCTTGAAATCTACACAGACAGAGAAGGGGAAGTTATTCTTAAGAAGTACTCTCCTATTGGCGAATTGGGAGATTTTGCAGAGGCATATGCAGAATCCCTTCACAATACAAGCGGGCATATTATCGCTGTAGCTGATAGGGATTCGATAATAGCCGTATCAGGCGGATCAAAAAGGGAATTGTTAGAAAAGCCATTAAGCGCTGATATTGAGAAGATAATTGAAAACCGTGACACGTTTGTAGCCCCATCACCGGAAGCCCAACGTATTCCGGTTATATCGGATGAAAAGAGCAGCACAAAATACACCAGCCAGGTAATTTATCCTATTATTTCAGAGGGAGATGCCATAGGAGCAGTTTTGATGCTTTCGACTGATCCCAAGGTCAAGATGGGTGATGTGGAGACAAAACTCGTACAATCGGCGGCAGGCTTTCTTGGCCGCCATATGGAACAATGAGTAAAGGGGACGGTCCTCTTCACTCATTTTGAAAACAATTGTCAGGAAGTTCAGTAGTAAGAAATATGAGGTTGGAAAGCTAATAGCCATTCCAACCTCTGATATTATACCTATGGTCCATCATATAGATTCTTCGCTCCACTTTGTTCCGCTCAGAATGACATTAAGCGGTCAAACCTCAAACCTCTAACATCTAACCTCTATTAGCAATCGCTCTTGCTGCATGCACACCGCTGGCTGCAGCCTGAGATAAGCCACGAGTTATACCAGCACCGTCACCAACTGCGTAAAAGCCGGGAAGTTCCGTCTCAAACTCACTATTTAAAAGAAGTCTCGAACTGTAGAACTTAACCTCCACACCGTACAGCAGGGTATCATAGTTTGCTGTTCCGGGTGCGATCTTATCAAGCGCATTAATCATTTCTATAATATTGTCCAAATGTCTCTTGGTCAAAACAAGGCTTAAATCACCAGGTGTAGCCTTCAAGGTAGGTTTTGTGAAGCTTTGTGCCATACGGTGCTCATTGGTACGTTTACCCTTGATCAGGTCTCCGAACCTCTGCACCAGTATACCTCCGCCTAACATATTTGACAGGGATGCAATACGCTTACCGTATTGATAAGGCTCATTAAAGGGCTTTGTAAAACGATTGCTGACTAAAATCGCAAAATTCGTATTTTCACTTCTGTATGCGGGATCAGTATAGCTGTGCCCGTTTACAGTGATTATCCCGTCTACATTCTCACTTACAACATGGCCATAGGGATTCATGCAGAAGGTTCTGACCAAATCACCGTATTGCTTGGTTCTATATAAGAATTTCGATTCATATACAATGTCGGTGATCCCCTCAAAAACTCTTGCGGGAAGCTCGACTCTGACTCCTATATCAACCTGATTATTTATAAGCTGAAGACCCAGCTTGCGGCATTGGGATGCAAACCACTCTGCGCCGGAGCGGCCAGGAGCAGCAATGAGATACCGGCACTTAGCCTGTTTCCCATTTGAAAGCGTGACCATGTATCCGTCATTATCCTTCTCAATTGAAACCACACCGGATTCACAGGATATTTCAACCCGCTCACTTAAATAATCATAAATCTTTGTTAGAATTTTTTTGTTGTTCTCAGTTCCCAGATGCTTTACTTCAGCCTCCAGAAGATGAAGATCGTGAGAGAGAGCTCTTTTCGATATCTCACGGGCCTCCGGGGAATTAGTGGAAAAACGTTGCAATGTAGCGCCAAAGCTTACATTTACTGCATCAACATACTCAATCAGTTCCATTATCTTACCATTGTCAAGATATTCATTCAGCCAACCACCAAATTGGGTGGTAAAATTATATTTACCGTCGGAAAAAGCGCCGGCACCGCCAAACCCGTTCATGATACCGCATGAATTGCAATTAATACATGAAGGAACTTTCTTTTCGACTATTGGACAAAGTCTGTGATATATATCCTTGCCTTGCTCAAGCATGAGTATGTCCATGCCAGGCATAAGCTTTTTAAGCTCATATCCCGCAAAAATGCCTGCTGTACCGCATCCTATTACTATGGTATCATAGATATTCTTCTTCATTATGTCCTCCTGAATTTTAACTCCCGTAGGTTGAGCAAGGTTATTATACCATAGCTTCTGCAATCTTAACAGTCTGACGCAAGTTGTCGAAAGAACCGTCCCATACCCCTCTATCCGAGACTACTGAAGAAGTCCGTGGGCGACTTTTTCAGCGATTTTTAGCCATACCCCTTGACAGCCTGATACAAACGAACATTTGTTTGTATTGAGACAAATGTTATTATATAATATGATATAATTACTTTTGCAAAAGAAATTTGATAACACCCATTCGGAGGGAAATATGAAGATTTTAGAAGGCTTGAATCCCGAGCAGAAGCAGGCCGTGCTGCATACAGAAGGCCCATTGCTTGTGCTTGCGGGAGCCGGGTCAGGAAAGACACGAGTTTTAACTCACAGAATAGCATATCTTGTTGAAGAAAAACTGGTACGTCCATGGAATATACTGGCTATCACATTTACCAATAAGGCAGCCAGAGAAATGAAATACAGGATGGAGCAGCTTATCGGGCCTGAAGCCCTTAACATTTGGGTGGGCACCTTTCATGCGTCATGCGTAAGGATTTTAAGGCGTGAGATTGAACGCCTCGGATATGATAGAAACTTTGTAATATACGATTCAGATGACCAGAAAAGTCTTGTTAAGACTTGCCTTGACCAGCTTAATATCAACGATAAAAATTTTCCTCCTAATTCGGTTATAAGCGAGATTAGCCGTGCAAAGGATGAATTGATATATCCCGATAAATTTAAACGTCTGTATGCCTCTGATTATAGAATGAGTAAAATAGCAGCTATCTATGAGCTGTACCAGAAGAGGCTAAAGGATAGTAACGCATTGGATTTTGATGATATTATCCTTCTTACTATAAAAGTTTTATCAGATTTTCCCGAGGTCTGTGATTACTATGCCAATAAATTTCGCTATGTTCTTGTAGACGAGTATCAGGATACAAATACCGCTCAGTATATGCTGGTCAGCATGCTCGCAAGCAAGCACGGGAATATTTGTGTCGTCGGTGATGATGATCAAATGATATATGGCTGGCGTGGAGCTAACCTTCGAAATATTCTCGACTTTGAAAAGGATTATCCCAACTGCAGGGTCATTAAACTTGAACAAAATTACCGGTCCACAAAAACTATACTTGACGCAGCAAATAGTGTTATCAGAAATAATACAGGACGTAAGGCGAAGAAGCTATGGACAGAGAATGAAAAAGGGACGCTCGTAAACAGATATGAGGCCGGTGATGAACATGATGAGGCTTATTATGTGGCAAGAGCCATGAAAAGCTTAAAAAGCTCAGGACGAAGTTACAATGACATGGCTATTCTTTACAGACTTAACGCCCAGTCCCGTGTTCTTGAGGAAGTATTGATGAAGCAGGGGATACCTTATAAAATATACGGGGGATTAAAGTTCTATGCCCGTAAAGAAATCAAGGATATAATTGCCTGGCTCAGAGTTGTCCAAAACGGAAATGACGATATAAGCCTGAAAAGAATAATAAACGTACCCAGAAGGGGTATAGGAAAAATCACGCTTGACAGGATAGAACAATATGCGGCTGCCGAAGATGTAAGCATGTACAAGATCATATCCAAGGCATCCGATTATCCCGAGCTTTCCCGGGCGGGGAAGAACCTGCAGGATTTCTATACTCTCACAGAAAATATGAAGGCTTTGGCAGCCCAGACAGAACTGGTTTCATTTATTGAACTGCTGATAGAGAGAAGCGGTATCATAAGAGAGTTGGAAGCCGAGATGACTGTTGAGAGCAGGACTCGCATTGAAAATATAAAAGAATTTATCTCGGTAGCCCAGGAGTTTGTAAATACGGCTGAGGAGAATCCTACTCTTGAAGATTTTCTGGCTCATATTTCTCTGGTGGCTGATATCGATGATACTGAAGAGGTTGGGGACAGGGTTGTTATGATGACCCTTCATAGCGCAAAGGGTCTTGAGTTTCCGATAGTATTCATGGTAGGTCTGGAGGAGGGAATTTTCCCTGGCTACAGATCGGCTGCCGAGGAAGACGAATTGGAAGAGGAGCGCAGATTGTGCTATGTTGGAATAACACGTGCTCAGGAGGAGCTCTATATTACAAATGCAAAATGCCGCATGATCTTCGGCAGCACGGCATATAATCGTGAATCCCGCTTCATAAGCGAGATACCTGCTGAACTTATATCTGCGCCTGAGAATTGCCCCTCGAATGCCCGACCAGATAATAGCTACCGAAAAGGAGGCAGTTTTATGCCTTCCGGAAAAATAGTGGACTTATCGGATCTTAAGGCAAGAATTAAGGAGTTCAACCGTTATTCGGGGGAAAGCGATGCCTCGGTAAATGTTGGTGACAGGGTGATCCATAAAAAATTCGGTGAAGGGACGGTAGAAGCCAAGGTTTATGAAAGCGGCGATTTCAGGCTGGATATAAATTTTGATCAGTATGGAATGAAACGGTTGATGCAAAGCTTTGCCAGGCTTAAAAAAGTATAGTGACAATAAAGGAGAAGATATGATTAAAGCATTGATATTTGATATGGACGGTGTGATAATCGATAGCGAGCCTATTCATATCCAATTGACGGTTGATGTATTAAAGGATGTAGGAGTAACGCCCCAGGATGATGAAATTTATGAGTTTATCGGTGTACGGAATGAGGAAATGTGGGAGACACTGAAAAAGCGTCATGGTATTAATGAATCCATAGAGCAGCTTATGGCCAGACAAAAAGCCTATAAAATGGAGAGATTTATCAATAATAAACTAGAACCTATAGACGGTGTACTGGATCTTTTAAGAGCTGCCAAAAGAAAGGGGTTATCGATTGCCCTTGCAACATCTTCACCCAGGTATTTTGCCAAGTATATTTTAAAGGCAGTAAAAGCGGCAGTCTTCTTTGATGAATTAGTGACAGCCGATGAAGTCTCAAACGGCAAGCCTGATCCGGAAATATATTTGAAAGCAGCAAGTGCTCTTGGTGTTTTACCTGAGGAATGTTTAGTGATAGAAGATGCTTATTACGGAATTCTGGCAGCAAAAAAGGCTGGGATGAAATGCATTGGCTTTAAGAATCCGAATTCCGGGAATCAGGATACATCAATGGCTGATTATGTGGTAACATCATTACAGGATATAAATCTTGATACTATTGATTAAAGGAAGAAGTCTATGGATGATAACAACAATTCCATGAATAATGGCAGAAAACATAATGAGGAGCTTAATAATCTTCTCGACGAAATGGACTTGATCTTAAGGAGAAATCCTTTAAGAGGAGTTTATGATGATCTTTTCGGCGAAAAACTCCCTATCATAGACGATACGGTTCGATCTGAAGCAGGGAGCGGACAGGATACCCAGTTTGATCCCGGCGGCGATGAATATCATTTTGACGACCATGATAATACAGCTCCTAAAAAAAGTCTTGACGAGCTTATGGAAGAACTCAACAGTCTTGTGGGTCTCCAAAAAGTCAAGGAAGACGTAAAATCCCTTGCCAATGTCGTAAAGATAATGAAGATACGGAAGGAAAGAGGTTTGCCGGAAGTAGATATGTCCCTTCATCTTGTATTCACAGGAAATCCCGGAACCGGAAAAACTACTGTTGCGAGATTGCTTGCGGGTATTTACAGAGAAATCGGGGTCCTTTCCAAAGGCCATCTTATAGAGGTTGACAGATCGAGACTTGTCGCAAAATACGTAGGCCAGACTGCCCCACAGGTAATGGAAGTAGTGAAGGAAGCCATGGGCGGCGTGTTGTTCATAGATGAGGCATATTCTTTAGTATCTCGCAGAGGCGAGAATGACTTTGGATATGAAGCGGTGGATACACTGATCAAGGCTATGGAGGATCACCGGGACGATTTGATTGTAATAGTGGCCGGTTACCCGGACAAAATGGAGGAGTTTCTGGATTCTAATCCCGGGCTTCAATCCCGATTCAACAAATACATCAATTTTGACGATTATTCTCCTGAAGAACTTATGGCGATATTTAACAGAATGTGCGATAAGAACGGATATAAGCTGAGTGAGGAAGCCAGTGAAAAAGTAAAGCAAATGCTTGATTTTCTTCATGAAACGCGCTCCGACAGCTTTGCCAATGCCCGTACTGTCAGAAACCTTTTTGAAAAGCTTCTGGCAATACAGGCTGACAGGCTGGCTGATATGGAATCGGTAAGCAATGAGGATTTATCGCTGATCATCGAGGAAGACCTTGATAAAGTCGAGTTAAATGACCTTATGCGGTAATTATTCAACTATATCGTTTGTTCTTTCTTATCACCAGAGATAAGGAGAAGAAAGCCAAGGCAAAGCAGAGTATAATTGCAATATTCGATATAACAGGCTTTATATGAAAGAGATCAAATTGTGACAATTGAGCGATTTGATTATTAGCACTTACAAACCAGTAAGTGGGAATAAAGCTTGCTATTTTTAGAGTCGTTTTTCCCAAAAGTTCTGTAGGAACAAAAACTCCGCTTATAAAGCAACTGCCTAATACAACCACATTGGTAACGGCTGAAATCGCCCCGGATCCTTTAACTATGCTTCCGAATAAAAAGCCCATACTGGTGGCGCAAACAGTAAAGACCAGGGAATTAATGATAAAGAATACTGTGTTCGGGGTCATTACGCTATTCATGTCAAGAATGAAGCAAGCAATGATCTGTATCAGCCATGTTACTCCCGCAAAGGATAAACTTGCCAGAATGAATTGCAGATTGGATTTCGTTTCGCTTATAGGGGAGCAGGCCATTCTGTTCTTCAAGTCCCTATTGTTAAAAGCTAACATAATGGCTGACATACCTAAAATCAAAACTGAACTGAGGGAATAAGCCATATAGTTGTATGAATAAGCAATATTATACAAATCAGTATTAGTCTGAGCAGGCAGCACTGTTACTGCTGCTTCCTCAGAAAGATTGGCGCTCAGGTATGCAACCAGGCCTTCCTGTGTGATATTATCCATATGCTCCATATAAATTTTAGCAGTATTAAGATATTTATCTACAGAAAGATCAATGTAAGCATTGCTTGCAGAATCGGGCAACATGGTTTTTTCAAGGTATATTTCTTCCCCGGTCATGAACTTTTGGGTAAACCCTTCAGGTACACGCAGGATGTAAACGACCCTTCTAAAGAACAATGCATCCTGCAGGGCATCTTTCTGATCCGGGATATCAATGAAATTAGCCACCTTGCTGAGTTCATCCTTAAGCCCTTCGATCAGGGGGCTGTCTTCCTCACTGATGAATGCAATATTTGACTTATTACTAATAAATTCATTCCCGGCTTTCTGCTGGTTTGCCGCAGTTGAAGATACCAATATCGAAACACCAAGGAATACAATGATATAAATGAGTAAGGTCGGAATATTCTTTTTTATGATTTTTATACACAAATTATAAACTGGCATATTTTCGCCTCCTTACGATCAAGTAGATCAATGCGCTAAAAAGCACAGTAAAGCCTGATAGAACGCCAATATTCAGCGCATATCTGTAGAGATTGTCCAGGTAATACAGACTGTAAAAAGCGTCAGTCAGCAGATTCACCGGGTTGATCCAGGATATGATGGGTGCGTTCCGGCTTATTGTATATTTGATATCCGTAGACATCATGCCTGCAAGGAAAGAGCCAAGCATTGATACGCCAATCAAAACTGCAATTTTTATACCCTCGGATTTTTTCACAACAGCGCTTACAAAAGCACCAAAGAATACTCCGGCAATTGAACCTATAATTGTTGTAAGCAACACGAGCCCGGCTCTCGGTCCGAAATCGATATTCAGAACATAGCGGACAAAGGCCAGCAATGACAGCATCTCGATAAAATGAATAAGTAATGCCGCACACATGCTGGATAAAAATGCTTTAAGCTTATGAACCGGAGCTATGTTTATTCTTGCGGCAAGTGGAGAAATATCTGCCTGTATGTCGGTTGTTTCCCGCATCCCGAAGAAGCTGCCATACATACACGCCATTGCGATCAATGTGTAGAAAAAGTTGACCACGATGTCAGGTTTCCCGCCTGCTCCGGATACTTCCTTTATATAATTCTTTCTATCCTTCAAGCTTTCTATAACTTCCTGATACTTCTGAGGGTTGCTTTTAAGCACGGTTTCCACTGCTCCAAAAGTTTGGGAATAGTTATCAAGAAAGCTTTTAATTATGCTTTGATGTATTCCGGACTCCTTCACAACCAATTCCATTGGAGTTCCGTCTATAATATATCCTTTTATGGAGTTGTCATCGAGCAGCCTTTTTGCTTCATCCCCGGTTGCCAATGTAAGGTTGAACAATCTGTCGTCACCTTTGGAAGCTTCCTCCAGAGCTGTCCGGAAATACTGATCCTCCTGATACCGGGAGTCGTTCACTACAGCGATGTCTATTCCCTGGAATGCGTCTCCTTTTCCGATGTTTGACAAGGCAAGATAGAAAAACAAAGCCAGTGCCAGAGGGAAAGCAAAAGTCCAGAAAATGGTTTCCTTATCCCGCAGAAGACATTTTAATCTGTTTAAAAAAATATGGGCAAACATGGCGGCACCTCTCAATCTCTTAATTCCTTACCGGTGATTTCAAGGAAAACATCGTTAAGTGTGGGTAGCTCCGAATAAATTTTTCCAAATTGGATATTTTCCCTTTTTATGAACTCAAGAACGTTTTCTAGATTATTTTTGCCTTTGATGGATTTGATCTCGATCAGAGGATCGTTATACTCGGCCGAGACAATATTGGGCAGTTGTCTCAGCCTGGCAAATTGTTCTTCCGAAATGTCATAGGATTCCACTGTGATTTTCTCTCCCAATGAAATCATAGCCTTCAGCTCTTCCTTGGTACCCGTCGCAATTGCTTTCCCCTTGTCGATGATCATGATACGGCTGCAGATCTGTTCAACCTCCTCCATATAATGTGAGGTGTATATTATAGTAGCTCCTTTTGCATTAAGCTCCTTGATGCCTTCCAGTATTTTGTTGCGGCTTTGCGGATCAACAGCGACAGTTGGCTCATCAAGTATAATCAGCTTCGGCTTGTGTGCAATACCGCATGCTATGTTCAGCCTTCTCAACAGGCCGCCGCTTAACTTCTTCGGCCGAAAATTTCTAAACTCATTCAGGTCCGCAAATTCCATGGCTTCTTCCACAAGCTTCTTCTTAAGATTGCGATCCTTTACATAAAGTCCGCAGAAATACTCAATGTTTTCATAAACCGTCAACTCATTATATACTGCGACATTCTGCATGACGATCCCAATGTCGCGCTTGATATGATAGGCTTCCGGTGTCATGAGTTCACCAAATACCTCGATCTCGCCTTTGTCATACTTAAGCAGCGAAAGAATACAATTGATCGCAGTTGTTTTACCTGAGCCGTTTGGACCCAGCAGTCCGAAAATCTCACCTTCCTTTATCGAAAAAGAAAGATGGTCCAGAGCAATCAGGTCTCCATATCGTTTCACCAGATTTTTGACTTTTATTACCATATAAATACCTCCGATACTGTTTCTATACTAATGATATCTTTCTGAAGGAATGGTTGTAAGTGCCATGAATCACAACTTTGATATGACAATTGTCATGAGTATAGTGAGTATAGGGGACGGTCCTCTTTACTCATTTTAATGTCATGCTATTTGATTAATATGAAGTATTAAGCACTATTTTAGCTGCGTAGCATTACTTGTCATTCTGTACAAAACGAAGTGAAGTGAAGAATCTGAACTGACCCTGTCATTATGATAGGATGAAACGACTAAAAGTCGTCAGACCGAAGGATCTTAGGAACAATTCCCGTATTGTGTTCAGGGGATATAAATGATATTATGCAAACTAAAGGGAAAGTATGAAATAGCAAGGAATTATTGTCATGAAAAAGTACACAGGTCTGGTCGACAAGCTTATATTGTTTATATGCTGTCTGGTTGTGTATTTATGTCAGACGGCGTTTAGGATCAATGCCGCTATAGTGCTCATTAGTTTAATAATCGGCTGTCTGTTAAGCTATTTTGATGATTACAGAATAAAAACCTTTCTAACAGTGAGTTTTATTATTCTTACCGGATTCTTTACCGGCTTTATGTTTTTTATCCCTCTTATTGCTTTTGATATGACGAATCATAAACTGCAGGCTTTTAATCTCCTTGCTTTTATACCACTTGCTAATTTCTTTAGTAGTCCAAACCTTATATTGCCTGTAATAATTTGCATTATGGCTGCTTTTTCAATACTTTTGAGATATCATATTGATACAGGGTGCAGAATAGAAACCATGTATAAAAATCTAAGCGATACCGCAAGAGAAATGTCTATCCAATTGGAAAAACAGAAAAACGATCTGCTTGAAAAGCAGGATAATGAATTAAGTCTCGCTACAATGAACGAGCGTAATCGTATAGCAAGAGAGATACACGATAATGTGGGGCACCTGTTGTCCAGCGCGATTTTGCAATCAGGTGCGCTTAAAACTCTCAATAAGGATGATAAGCTTAATCAAAATATACAAGCTCTTCATGAAACATTGACTCAGGCTATGAACAACATAAGAAACAGTGTTCATAAGCTATATGACGAATCTGTTGATTTAAATGCGAAGTTTACTGAAATCATTGATAATTTTTCTTTCTGTGAAATCGTTTATGACTATAACATTAGCGAAAACCCCGATAAAAAAGTAAAATACGCATTTCTATCGATCCTGCAGGAAGCGCTTACCAATATAATGAACCATTCGGATGCGACCGAGGTAAGAGTTATCCTTAATGAGCATCCGGCTCTTTACCAATTGATCATAAGGGATAACGGGAAAGTTAAGAAATTTGATACAAATGATGGTTTGGGAATCATAAGCATGGTTGACAGAGTCCATTCTTTGAACGGAAACATAAATATAATAACAACAAATGGTTTTGAGATTTTTATTGCCATACCCAAGGAGGCTCAAGACAATGAGAGTATTGATAATTGATGATGACAAGTTAGTGGTAGAATCTCTCAAAACCATATTGGAAGCCGATGGAGATATTGAGATTGTCGGTACCGGTTATAGTGCCGATGAAGCAATTGAGCTATATGACTCTTTAAAGCCTGATGTTCTTCTTATGGATATCAGGATGAAGGGGAAGACCGGCATAGATGCGGCAAAAACTATAATCGAAAAAGACAGCTCGGCTAAAATTCTTTTCCTGACAACCTTTTCCGATGATGAATATATCGCACAGGCTTTTATAACAGGAGCCAAAGGCTATATTATAAAACAGGATTTTGAAAGCATTAATTCTGCGATCAAGGCTGTTTTTCTGGGACAGAGAGTATTCGGTGATGAGATTATTGCCAGAATACCTGCACTTATAAATAGCAACGGAATAAAGCCAGAAAGACTAAAGACCCATCTGACAGAAAAAGAGATGGAGATCGTGGTCCACGTAGCAAACGGTTTATCTAATAAGGAAATCTCAGAAAAGATGTTTCTAGGTGAAGGAACTGTCAGAAATTATATCAGCACCATCCTTGAAAAGCTGGATTTGAGGGACAGAACCCAGCTGGCGATATTTTACTACAAAAACCTGTGAAGCAAGGTGACGGCAGGCTGTGCGAAAACTAATCACTTGCATTTAATTCTGCAATTACAGCGGCTGTAGCCTGCAGCGATTTAGCGCTCCGTGAAAACGTCCAGTTTTCAAGTCGCGCTCGCTACGCAATCCATGCTCCGCTTTAAATCGCAGGCAGGCACGCCGCTTAATAAAAATTGAATAATCAAGTATTAATAATTGCATAGTAAAAGAGTTTTTGCACAACCTGCCGTCCCCTTGCTTCTGCGTTTATTTCCCGCATAATGGGAAGTAAATAATAATTGAGCAGCTACTCTCATATAATTCTTAGTGTACTGGTTTTTACAAATGAGAAATTATGGGAGGAACATAGGAGCAAATGGAAAGCGCATCAATACTCAAGGCTGAAAAAAAACCCCTGAGGAGTCTTCTTTATCATATATCAAACATTGGCATTCCCCGGTTGGTATCGTTTATTTTATGTTTTGCATTTTCAAGGGCGAACTTTTTTGGCGTTATAAGGCCTTTTGCCGCGTCTTTATACGTGGCTGCCGGGTATTGCGGTATCTCAAAAGTGTTTGCCATTGTTTCCATATCTCTGGGCAATCTGGTGTTTGCAAATTTTTATGAGACAATCAGGCAGGCTTTATCCTTATTATTATTTGAGGTATTATCGCATTTAATATTTAAAATCAGGGAAAAGCGTGAAACTGCATTCTACAGATCTGTTCTTGCTGGAGCAATAATAGGTTTTACAGGACTGTTAAGGGGAGCTATCCAAGGTTTTCATCTATATGATCTTATAATATCAATTCTGAGCGGAATCCTGGTTTTTTCTTTTTCTGTTGTTTTATCGCCTTCTTCTGAGATGTTCCAGCAAACAAAACCTAAATACATATTTGACGGGAAAACTTTTTTTTCAAAAACTGTATTAGTGAGCTTCGTTGTAATAAGTCTTGAAGGTGTTATGATTTGGAACTGCGAGCTGGGAACGGTTCTTGCAGGGCTGGCAGTTTTTATTATTGCAAGGAGAAAGGGGAGCAGCGCTGGTGCATTAATGGGGACCGTATTGGGGATTGTGATTGCGCTTTTCAATTTACCTGCGTCCCTTCAGATTCCCGGCATGTTTGCATTAGCCGGGGCATTAGCAGGAATTCCTGTAAAGACCCGTATTATGAGTACCCTTTTGTGGACGGCAGTTGTTATATTTTTCTCCGGCATATCAGTTTTAAGCGGGGGACTGATACTTAAATATTATGAAGCTTTAGCGTCAGGGATCCTATTTTTGATCATTCCCAAATCCATAATAGGCTTTTTGAGTGATGAGCTGGCCGGTATAAAGCTTCGATCCCAAAACCCGGAGGCATATGTCGCTGACAAAACTCATGAAGCAGCCGATAAGCTTTATGTTTTGAGCAAGGCTTTGTCACGGGTATCCAGGAGTATAGAAGAGACGGTCATTGATGATGTTGAAGATGCGAACTCTATCGCTCAATGGATAATAGAGGCTGTCGCAGAAAAGGTATGCAATCGCTGCAGCATGTGTGACAGATGTTGGAATACATACTTTTATAAAACCTATAGATTAGTTGAAGAATCCCTTTCAAACCCTGCAACTGACGAAACGGGACAGCCAGAGCTTCCTGGATGGTTCAAAAGCATATGTACAAAACCGGATAAATTCAGCGATGCTTTGGAAACAGCTTATTCAATATATAAAGCCGATAAGGTGTGGAGGCAAAAAATAAGTGAAAGCCGAATGCTGCTAAGTAAACAGGCGGCGATAATCTCAGGGGGAATTATGGCTTTTGCCCGAAACCTCAATGATACTATAAAGCGGGATCAGGAGATTGAAGAAAGACTGCTTTGTGCTGCGGGAAGCATAGACTTACCTGTATCAGGGTTCAGATATAATTTCGGTAATGCTGCAAGGCCTTATCTGGAGGTAATATTCGAAGCAAAGAATAAGCTAAATGCAGGCGATTTGGATGAGATAGTTCAGGAGAATGTTCAAAAGAATTATATCCGTATAGGTGAAAGCAGAAGAGATTTGATGGGATATTCAGTTGTACGTTATATGAAAAAACCCAAATATAAAACTATTACCGGAATAGCCCGCGCAAGCAAAGAAAAACAGGGCGTATCAGGAGACAATTTTGCTTTCTTTATAACAAACCACGGGTTTCATATAAGTGCAATAAGCGACGGAGCGGGAAGCGGCAGGAGAGCAGAAAGATTTAGCCGTACCACTATTCAGATCCTGGAAAATATGCTGGAAGACGGGATCGAATTAAACCTTGCAATCAGATTTCTTAATTTATATCTTAGTCTTCGCGGAGAAAATGACAGGCTGGCGACAATAGATATCTGTGCAATTGATCTTTCGGGCGGTGAGACCTCATTTTATAAATATGGTGCTCCTCTTTCATTTATAAAAAACAAGCAGGGAACCCAAAAAATAAATACCGAGGGTGACGAGTCCGGTAGTCTTATCACTACCCATTACAGACCTGCGAACCTCTCGGGTGGAGATTTTGTAATAATGTTTTCGGACGGTGTATTGGACGCATTTTCGGAAGAAGGGGAAAGCACCGGCCTGCAAAAATTTATTGATGAACTGGATTCGGTAAATACACAACAAATAGCCGACAGTATATTACAGGAGGCCTTAGTCCGCAGAGAAGAAAAACATGACGATATGACCGTATTAGTAACTAGACTGTGGTAGCCGATAAAAACATATCTGCAACCTGATAGATATTTCCTGCCCCCATAGTCAATATCAAATCTCCTGTGGCTGTATTTTCGTGCAGATATTTTACTATATCGTTAAAATCGGGTATATAAACAGCGTTTCCTGTATTCAGATTTATCCTGTCTGTCAATATACGTGAATTTATAATACCTGTGTCCTTTTCCCGTGCAGCATAGATGTCGGTAACAATAACTGTGTCAACCAGAGCGAAAGCTCTTGAAAAATCATCCAAAAGCTCATGGGTGCGTGTGTATGTGTGTGGCTGGAAAATACATATAAGGTGGTTGTTTGCAAGAGCCCTGGCTGCATTCAAGCTTGCCTGGATCTCTGTTGGATGATGTGCGTAATCATCCATGACCCTGATATTATTTATTATCCCTTTGTGTTCAAGGCGTCTTCTGGTTCCATTATAGTTTTCAAGGCCTTTTATTATCGCTCCTTTTGAAACCCCGAGCCCATGGCATGAAGCAATAGCGGCAAGAGCATTAGAAACATTGTGCATTCCGGGCACAGAAAGTTTTACACTCGCCCACACAGCTTTTTTATGAATAATAACAAACTATGCGTAGCCTTCCTTTATTGCGATTTTCTCACATGTCCAGTCAGCCTCGGGGGAATTGATACCATAGGTGATAACCGGTCGGGTCAGTACTTTTGAAAGGCTTTTTGTTTGAGGGTCATCCAAATTGAGTACGATCAGCCCCGGAGTCCTGACATTTGAAAGAAAAGTTTCAAAAGAGCTCTTTATATGCTCTATGTCCCTGAAGAAGTCCAGATGGTCTGCGTCTATATTAAGAATGATGGCCAAAGACGGTCTGAAATGCAGGAAGCTGTTCCTGTATTCACATGCTTCGGTTATAAAATATGAGCTGTTGCCTATTCGTGTATTACCGCCTATAAGACTTAAGATACCTCCGACATGTATAGTCGGATCAAGACCGGACTCCAGAAGAATCGAAGATATCATGGAAGTGGTCGTTGTTTTGCCGTGAGTTCCGGATACTGCAATGCAATTTTCAAACTGATCCATAATAGCGCCTAAAAGCTCGGATCTTTCGATTATTGGTATGCTGCGATTTCTCGCTTCAACAAGCTCCGGATTATCCTGAGAAACAGCAACGGTATATACAACCAGGTCCTGACCGGAAATATTGCCCGCACTATGCCCGATATTTATGACAGCCCCCATGCTGCGCAGCCTTTTTGTTATTTCGGTCTCCTGAAGGTCTGAACCAGTTATCTTAACATCCTTGTTCATTAGAATCTCAGCCAGTCCGCTCATGCTGATACCGCCGATTCCAACCATATGGATCGTCATATTGTTTTTATAAAAATCAAAACTTAAGTTTTCCATTTAATACTCCAATTCACATAATTCAGATAGAATTATATCTCAAATACAAGCAATTGTGCAATTCAATATATAAAATAAACTCCCATAAGATGCTTTTGTGACAAAGACCTCCCCGAAAGAATTTTACCATGATTTATCAATATTATTCTTAAGATTTATTCTATGGTGATGAAATGATGAAAATACGCATTTTATGCGCATTTCAATAATAACTGTATATATTTGTAATGGAAAATATTAAAAATAATTTTTTAAAAAGAAGGAATTTTAGAATTTTTGGCGAATTTATAATATCAAATATATACTACATTGTTATGTATCGGAAGGTGGGCTGCTAAGATGGAGATTACAGACATTAGAATTCGCAAAGTTGAAGCTGAAGGGAAAATGAAAGCAGTGGTGTCAATCACTTTTGACAATGAATTTGTTGTTCATGACATCAAAATAATTGAGAGTCAAGGTGGATTATTTATTGCAATGCCCAGTCGCAAAACACCGACAGGGGAGTTCAGAGACATCGCGCACCCGATCAATGCTGAAGCAAGAAACAAAGTTCAGAATGCCATACTGGAAAAATACCAATCCATGTTGGCTGAGGAAGAGGCTGCTGGAACAACCAACAATGAGTAACACTTACTTAAATAGCCAATGAGATTAGGCACTTCATTATCAAGAAGTGCCTACTTTGTTGCAGTAAAATATATAAAATGTCAATTGAATTACAGTAGTAAAAGTGAGAGAATGGTGTGTGTAATATATTTTTCGAATAAGAATAAACCCGGAAATGTATTTACTCAAAATGTTTATGTCTTTTAGACATTAGGAGGGTTTTTAAACTCATGCAGGAACTTATGGCTTTGATCTTTGCATCGGATGAAGGGACTGGGATGAAATCATCTGAGGCAAAGTATGCCCATAAGATATGCGGACAGGCAATGGTATCTTATGCAATAGAATCATCTATTGAAGCAGGTTCTGCCAACATGGCCATAGTTTTGGATCAGTGCGGTGATAACGTTAAGGAGCTTTTGCCTGAGAATGCTGTTATTACTATTAAGACCGGGATACCCGGCTTATGGGATGCAATATGGCAAGAAAAACATATTCTTGACAACCGGAACGGGACACTTCTTGTTTTCCCGGCAGATTACCCGATTTTAATGGGCGATACCCTAAAAGCCGCGTTCATATATCATATTGAAAACAATAATCAGGCAACTGTTTTAACGACCTCAAAAGGTGATTTGTCAGATATTTGTTTCATTGATATAAAATCTCTTGATACTGTTTTATCTGCTTTAAAAAATGAGGATGGAGAAAAAGTAATAAGCTTCAGTGATATTTTAAGATCAGTTGAAGCAATAGGGCAGAAGGTAAGCGGATTTTCCATATCGAATCCCGAGGAACTATTAAAAGTTGACGACAGAATTAAGCTTGATGAAGCAGAACAGATCATTTTAAAAAGAATAATAAGAAAACATATGGAAAATGGTGTGACCTTCCATCTGCCTCATACCTCTTATATCCATGCCAAAGTACATATCGGAAAAGATACTGTGATACAGCCCGGAACCATCCTTGAAGGGAATACGATAATTGGGGAAAGATGCCTGATCGGGCCTTATTCCCGCATAGAGGATGGAATTATCGGCAACGATGTAAGCTTTATGAATTCGGTCATGATTCGATCACAAATAGGTGACAATACAAAAGTAGGTCCTTTCGCTTATATCAGGCCAGGCTCAAATATTGGCAATAATACTAAAATAGGCGATTTTGTTGAAATAAAAAACTCAATGATTGGTGATAATTCTAAAATATCTCACCTCTCCTATATAGGAGATGCGAATGTTGGCGTGAATGTAAATGTCGGATGCGGAGCAGTGGTAGTGAATTATGACGGGAAAAAGAAACACAGAACATTTATTGGAGACAATGCTTTTGTAGGCTGTAATGTTAACCTTGTTTCCCCGGTTACCATAAAGGATAATGCTTATATAGCTGCAGGCTCAACTATTACCGATGAGGTTCCCGAATACGCTCTGGCTATTGCCAGAAGCAGGCAAACTATTATAAATGAATGGGTTATTAAAAAAGGATTAGATAAAAAATGATTTTTCGTTCGGAGCATGATGGCTCCCAGGATTATTATTATATTTTGGAGGTAGTTTAGTCTTATGAATCTTCATGGTAAGGACATTAAGATTTTTGCCGGGAATTCTAACAAAGAGCTTGCGGAAGAGATTTCTTTAAAGGTTGGATTACCATTAGGCGCATCAATTGTCTCAAGATATTCTGATGGCGAGATTGCCATAAGCATCAACGAGGTGGTACGAGGTTCAGATGTATTTATCCTGCAATCCACTTGTACTCCCGTTAATGAAAACCTTGTAGAATTGCTTATTCTGATAGATGCTCTCAGACGTGCGTCGGCAGGCCGCATAACAGCCGTTATGCCGTATTTCGGATATGCGCGGCAAGACAGAAAATCAAAAGCAAGAGATCCAATTTCAGCTAAACTTGTTGCTAATCTTATAACGACAGCGGGAGCCGACAGGGTTCTTACTATGGATCTTCATGCACCTCAGCTTCAGGGATTCTTTGATATTCCAGTGGACCATTTGCTGGGCACACCTATTTTAGCTCAGCATTTTTATAAAAAATTTGCGGGAAATACCGATGATGTCGTGGTTGTTTCTCCTGATATCGGAAGTGTGGGAAGATCAAGAAAATTTGCTGAAAAGCTTGAGGTACCTCTTGCGATTATAGATAAAAGAAGACCCAAGGCAAATGTTTGTGAGATTATGAATATTATCGGTGATGTAAAAGGCAAACGAGTTATAATCGTCGACGATTTGATCGACACTGCGGGAACTGCTGTAAACGCGGCAAACGCATTAAGGGATATGGGTGCAACTGAAGTATATGCCTGCTGTACCCATGGAGTACTTTCAGGTCCGGCGATAGACAGAATACGTACCTCAGCTATTAAAGAACTGGTAACCCTTAATACTATCCCTCTTACAAATGAAAAGAATATCAGTAAGATTACAGTTCTTTCGGTTGCCGATGTTTTTGCTGAAGCAATCGAAAGGATTTACGGAGATATTTCTATCTCAACATTGTTTACTCAGCAGTAAAGATTTATCGAGGTAAGTATGATTGTATTGGCAGGTTTGGGCAATATGGGCCCTAAATATGAGCGAACCCGGCATAATGTCGGGTTTGATACTATTGACTTCCTTGCAGCCAAATATAGAATAAGCAATTTTAAATCAAAGCATAAGGCATTGATTGCGGAAGGTATTATCCAAGGCCGAAAAACTCTTCTGGTTAAGCCTCAGACCTATATGAACAACAGTGGTGAGTCCATCAGGGAGATTCTGGACTATTATAAGATACCTACGGAAAATCTTGTCGTTATATATGATGATACCGACATTGATGTGGGGAGTATAAGGATCAGGGCTAAAGGGAGCGCGGGGACCCATAACGGTATGCGTTCCATATTAAGCCATATAAAGACCGAGGATTTCCCAAGAATCAGGATAGGTATAGGCAAAGCTCCCGAATATATGGAGCTGGCGGATTATGTCTTAAGCCGCTTTACCGAAGATGAGAGAAAGCTCATTAACAATGCAATAGAAAACGCATCTCTGGCAGCGGTAACGATTATCTGCGCATCTGTGGAAATAGCCATGAGCAAGTATAACAGCTGAGAACCGTCCTCCTGTGTTTTGGTTTATTATGAAGCGTTGAAAATACGGTAAACTCCGCGGCCGGCCTGCTTTGCCGAATACATGGCTGCGTCGGCCATTTTTTTGAGATTGATTATATCTGTTGAATGATCGGGATAAAGAGCTATACCGGCACTTATAAGAACGGGCAGCATTGCGTTCCCAATCTTTCGAGGCTGGGCAAGTGTTTCGATTAATTTGTCAAGAGCTGCACTTGCTTCTTCTTTGCCTGCCTTCGGTATAAAAACCAGAAATTCATCGCCTGATATTCTTATTTTGAGGGATTCCTTTGACATAACCCTCATAAGGTCTCTTGCAAATGACTTCAGAAGATCATCTCCGCAATCATGTCCGTATGTATCGTTTATAGTTTTCAGGTTATCGATATCAATAAAAACCAAAGCCCCTTTATTGCCATGGACAGAAAGTGACTGGGTTATGCGGTCAGGAAATGTCCGGCTGCTTAAGCACCCTGTTAGAGGATCTCTTTCGATTTCAACACGAAGTCGCTCATTATCTTTCTTCAATTTGAAAAGCATAAGCTGTGCCTTTGTAAAAACCTGCTGCCTGTGAAGATTTTCATCTTCCAGCATCCTGGTTACATCCTTGTAAGTGGTTAAAGCTTCAATAAGCATGGCATCATTATTTGTATACTGGCAAACTTCAGCCATAGCCAGTGCCGCATTGCGTTTTAAAACGGGATAATCAAGCTTCATAACAAAATTATAAGCGTCCAAAATTGTACTGTATGCTTCTTTATAGTGTTTATAGCTGCAATACAGCTTGCTTAAGTCGATGCGTATTTGTACCAGATAATAGTCATTTGACGTTTCTTCGGCAAGAGCAAGAGCTTTCAGAAACAAATCCCTTGCTTCATGCAATTTATTCTGGTTTATTCTTATTTTCCCCAGTATATAATAGCTCTCACACAGAATCTGGGAATTTTCGTGATTTAAAGATTCTTCCAGAGCCAGATTTGCAAATTTTTCCGCCTCTTCGATTCTGTTCATGTTTTGTAGTGTATGGGCCAGATTACGATATACAATACATTTAGGAAAGATGGTCTGTTCCGTGTCACTGCTCTTATCAAGAAGGGTATACAGGTATTCGATAGCGGTTTCATGATCGCCGAGCTCAGTTAAGATACTGCATATATTGTTGTAAACACGACATTCTATATCACGGTAATCATTTGCTTTAGATATTTCAAGAGCCTCAAGCAGATGATCGAGGCTTTTTGAAATGATCCCCAAATTGTAAAAGGCTATGCCGTAAGAATTTGCAGCTCTTGCTACCCGTATCGTATCCCCAAGGTTGTTGGCAACAGAATAACTAATGTTAAGATGTTCTATAGCTTCTTCATTATTTCCGCTGTACATCAGGGACCGGGCTATACGAAAATGGCTCTCATATATGCCTGTGTCATATTGAATTGATTTCGACAAATCCAATGCCTTCTGTGCGAACTCAATATCTTTGCCTGAGTAGAGACTTGCTTGCCGGTCACATTCGTCAAGCAATTTGTCAACGATTGACCTTTGCTCATTCATAATAATCACCAAACATATTTAATACTTATGGTTCATAACTCATGCATGAATAATTGAGTGGCTAATCAAGCATTTATATCTGACTGGTTAATCGAATCACTATTATAGCACTATGAAACAACAAAATAAAGTCCAGAATATGTAAAAATTTCTTAAGTATTGATTTGACCAGGAGCGGGAACTAAGAACAATACATATATGAAATCCGTACATTAGATTCAAACTCAATTGATTTTTAAAATGGTATAAAGTATAATGGGTATAATAATTTTACGGCTATCCGAATTCTGTATTTTGTATACATAATCAGGCGTTCTAAATCAAATATAAATGGAGGATTGATTATTATGGACAGGTTTGAAAAACTCGGGCTTACATTCGATGACGTATTGCTGGTGCCTCAGTATTCACAACTGCTTCCCAAGGATATCGACGTTTCAACATATTTGACCAATAAAATCAAACTTAATATTCCGCTAGTCAGTTCGGCAATGGATACTGTTACCGAAGCAAGACTGGCAATCGGTATTGCCCGTGAAGGCGGCATTGGGATCATTCATAAAAACATGTCGATTGAACAGCAGGCAACCGAGGTCGACAGGGTAAAACGGTCCGAGCACGGAGTAATAGTAAATCCCTTTTATCTTTCACCTGACCATAGTATAGAGGATGCAAATGAGTTAATGGCAAAATACAGGATATCAGGAGTACCTATCACCGAGAACGGCCGGTTAGTAGGCATTTTGACAAATCGGGATCTACGGTTCTTAACAGACTACAGTCAGAAGATCGGTCAGGTCATGACCAAGGATAATTTGGTTACAGCATCAGTCGGAACGACTCTTTCAGAAGCCAAGGAAATACTTCGCAGGCATAAGATCGAGAAACTGCCCCTTGTTGATGAGAATGGATACCTGAAGGGGTTAATAACCATAAAAGATATAGAAAAAGCAATTCAATACCCAAATTCAGCAAAAGATAAAAACGGAAGGCTCCTGGTAGGAGCTGCCGTAGGAGTGACGGCAGATATGATGCAAAGGGTCGAAGCACTTATAAGTGCCAATGTTGATGTTATTACCATCGATTCGGCTGACGGTCATTCTAAAAATATAGTCAACGCTGTTACTCAAATAAAGGACGCATATCCTAATGTCCAGATTATTGCAGGGAATGTAGCCACGGCAGAAGGAGTAAGAGCCCTGGCAAAGGCAGGCGCCGACGCGGTGAAGGTTGGAATCGGCCCCGGTTCCATATGTACTACACGTGTCGTGGCGGGAATAGGTGTGCCTCAGATCACTGCGATATACGATTGCAGTCTCGAAGCCCGAAAGCTTGATATACCCATTATCGGGGACGGCGGAATAAAATATAGCGGAGATATACCCAAAGCAATAGCCGCCGGTGCCAATACAGTTATGATAGGTAACCTGTTTGCCGGTACCGAGGAGAGCCCCGGAGAGTCTGAGATTTATCAGGGAAGGCGTTTTAAGGTCTATAGGGGAATGGGTTCATTGGCTGCCATGAACAAAGGGAGCAAGGACCGTTATTTCCAGGAAGGGACTTCAAAGCTTGTTCCTGAAGGTGTGGAAGGCCGTGTGCCGTATAAGGGTCCGCTTTCAGAAATCGTTTTTCAACTGGTTGAAGGCTTAAAGCACGCAATGGGATATTGCGGGACAAGGAATATTGAAGAGCTTAGGAATAACTCCAAATTTATCCGTATAACCAGTGCAGGGCTGAAGGAAAGTCATCCCCATGATGTCTATATAACGAAAGAAGCACCTAATTATAGTTTACAAATATAAAAAACATTAATTTTTGTTATCATTGCTGGATGAACCCAATATTATTTTAGCAGGAAGAAAGCCTTAGGAGCCATAATGAATATAGGTCTCCTTTTGCCTGTAATAAAAAAGAAATGGAAATCAATCTCTTTGGAAACCCGTTATGTCGAAGTTCTGGAAAATATCAATTTGGTAGTGTGCTATATATCATGTTTGGGTACTGATACTATTTCCCGCAAGGGAACCAGAAAAAAACTCAAGGCCAAATTGGATAGAATATTCGGAGAAAAAAATGCCTGGCCAATATTAGAGCATTCACTCGTTAAGGGGTTTTATCAAAGTGAGGACTACCATTTTGAAGAGGTCTTGCGGGAAGTGGCTTTATGCCGTGCAGATGAGGTTGTCAATGAAATAAAAGGGTTGGGGATCTTAGCCAATAAAGAAATATTGGTAACCGGAAAGTCTGAGCATCTGGAATACGCAATTGAAAAACTTATTACCAAAGTCAAAACTATGAATATACTTATACCTGAAGGTGTAAGCGAACCCCGTGAAGCCGAAAAAGCCTTTGAGGAAACAGGAATACCCGTTCATATAACA
>JAAYNO010000209.1 GCA_012520855.1 Clostridiaceae bacterium
AATATGATGAGTGGGGAGTATGGTTTCCAACAATATATGAAAGAGATGGTATTATACATCTTTGGTATGAGGGCGGTCGTTATGACGAAGCAGGCAAATATTCCGCTAGTATTGGGTATTGCTATGGCTTAACAAGTGAACTAGAAAAATTGTTTAGTTGATTTCCTCGGAGCCAGGAAAAGGAGTGAGACAAGGGGACAGAAGTTCTGTCTCGCCCTTGTCTCACCTTTAATTAAGACCCAGTATTTTTGCCGCATTATTATATAGTATATCCTCTTTCTCCTTATTATTTAAGTCGAGCTTATAAAATGCTTCCAGTTCAATTTCATGATACATTGAAGGATAGTCGGTTCCGAAAACCACTTTATCAGTTCCGTGGGCTTTTATAAGCTTTGATGCGAAGCTTTTGTCCATATACTGAATTGCACTTGATGTATCAAGATAAAGATTTTTCCCAATCAGGCAGTCCAAGGCCTCCTTCCAGTTCTTGAAGCCTCCAAGATGCGCCGCTACCATTGTTAATTCAGGAAATTTTTCCAGAACGTTGGAAAGCCTTTGGGGTGAGGAACTGTCCAAATTTTCATCTCCGGCATGGATAAGCAGAGGAAGGCGGTTTCCTATCACCGAATAAATTCTGTCCATTTTCGCATCATCGGCATTGAATCCCTGAAAATCAGGATGCAGTTTGATACCCTTAAGTCCCAGGGAAATTATTCTTTCAAATTCACCTTCTATATCATCCATATCCGGATGAAGAGTGCCAAACCCAATAAACTTACCCTTGGCATGACTAGCTACCCAATCATTTACATTTCTTACCTGAGACGCCTTCGTCGCTGTAGAATGTATCACCACATGATCCACTCCGGATTTATTAGCGCTTTCCAATAAGTCAGCTATTATCCCTTTACCATACATTTTAATAGTATAATGGCTGCCTATATGGTTTACCGCCTTCCAGGCAATTGCCTCAGGGAAGGCATGGGCATGAAAATCTATTATTTTACTCAAATCCAGACCTTCTTTATATTATATATTCGGAAGATTCTTCGCTTCGCTCAGAATGACAGTTAAAATCTGCATTTCTTGTCATTCTGAACGCAGCACAGCGCTCATGCATGTCATACTAAGTAAATCAAAGGATCTTAAAAAGATTCTTCACTTCATTTCACTTCGTTACGTCCAGAATGACATACAGTAAGAAGGGTGTGTACCCATTTCTCATTATATCTGCCTCAACAAATAACTCATATAATTTACATAGTGTGAAAAAACGACTCCGGGCTCCTGAAGATCAGGATACCAACGCTTCACCCATTCAAGTGATACATACCCGTCATAACCGTTCTTTTTCAACAGTTTCAGGCAATCAAGCACGGGTACGTCCCCATAGCCCAGCATGCGGTAAATGACAACACCTTCCGTGGTAGTTGAATCCTTGATGTGAATGTATTTTATATGTCCATCAAGATTATCAATTGTCGTTTCCGGAGCTTCATTAAAATATCTGTAAGGATGATGGATATCCCATAGGATACCTGAATTAGGGCGATTAACCGCTTTGATAAAATCAGCCATCACCTTGGAGTCGGCCAAAACTCCATTAGTCTCTATTAAAGGTGTCACATTTTTATCTGAGGCATAATCACAGATCCTCTGATATTGGGTTTTTACCAGATCCAGATCCCGTTCCGGACCCGGTACGCCGTCTTTATCTCCTAATACTCTTATATACGGCGTTCCTATCCTTCGAGCAAGATCTATGTAGGCTTTTGCCTCGTTATATGCTTCTTCCTGATTATCCTCATCAAACAGATAAGCAGCAGAAGTCAGCATTGGTATCTCTATTCTCAATCTTTTCAGTACATTTAAAGTGTTTCCAATATTTTCTTCTCTGAAAGGCTTCATATCAGGTGCAAAAATTTCGGATTCGATTCCCCTTACTTCAATTCCGTCTATTCCAAGATCCTTGCAGGTAGCGTAGATTTCTTCCCATGACCATCCCGGACAACCTAAGGTTGAGAATGCTAATTTCATATTGATCAACGTCCTTTCTTGATTGGCAGATGCCTAATTATATAATACCCTAACGCATTATGCTGTTTCAATGGAAGCGTCGTCAAGCAGATTGTATTCATCTATTGCTGCATCACGCATCTTATATTTCTGGATCTTCCCGCTGGCTGTCATAGGGAAACTGTCTGTGAACTTAACATATTTCGGGGTCTTATGCCTTGCCATATGTGATCTGACA
>JAAYNO010000031.1 GCA_012520855.1 Clostridiaceae bacterium
AGGAGAAGTATACACAAGACAGTAACGATTATGGGGAAGACAATTTTCTCCAGCTTGGAGACCTCTCTTAGCTGTTCCATTTTAATTTCTCTTTCTTTTTTAGTTGTCAACAATCTCATGAGAGGTGGTTGGATCAATGGGATAAGAGCCATATATGAATAAGCTGCGATAGCGATGGCAGGAAGCAAATCCTTAGCCAGCTTTGTTGTAAGCCAAATTGCGGTTGGACCATCAGCTCCTCCAATAATACCTATGGAAGCGGCCTCTTCGGGCAGGAAACCAAGAGCAATTGCAACTATAAATGCAATGTATATGCCAAGCTGAGCGGCTGCACCCAGGAACAGACTTGAAGGTCTTGCAATCAAAGGACCGAAGTCTGTCATAGCTCCGATTCCCAGAAAGATCAGTGACGGATAAATACCCAGCTCTATACCCTGATATAGATAGTAGAGCAGTCCCCCAGGCTGATCGCCAAGAGGCCCCGCCAAAAGATCGGTCATGGGCAGATTTGCCAATAGCATTCCAAAAGCTATGGGAAGCAGGAGCAGAGGCTCAAACTTTTTGGCAATAGCAAGATATATTAAAACAAAAGAAATTACAATCATCAGTATTTCCCGCCATGTAATCGCGGCAAATCCCGATAAGCTCCAAATTTTATTTAAAGTTTCACCTATCGAGTATGTCATGAATCTTTCAACCCCCTATTCAATCGCCAGAAGAACATCACCCGTTGATACCGATGCTCCCGTGGCTGTATATATTTCAGTCACCACTCCGTCGCGGGGCGCACTGATTTCATTCTCCATTTTCATGGCCTCTAGAATAATAAGAGTATCACCCTTCTTAACTGATGTTCCCCGAGAGACCTTGATACTGAGAATGGTTCCCGGCATTGGCGCCTTGACAGCTTCCCCGGATACACTGCCCGGAGAAGAAACAGTTGCTGCAGGGGCTGGTGATACTGCGGCTGCCGCCGGTGCAGCAGATTGGGCAGAAACAGGTGCTGCAGCAGCCTGAGTAACGACCGGTTCAGCCTGCGTGGTTTTAAGAATAGTTGCCTGGCCTTTTTCAACTTCAACTTCATAATTTTTATCATTTATCGTTACAATATATTTCATTGCAATCCTCCTATCTAAGACTGATTATCTTAGTCCAATGCTTTTATGCTTTTAAATTGCAGTTCCGATAGAGGTATACCCGACTCATCGCTTACTATGGCCATAATCATGGCTGCAGTTCTTTCCTCTACATCAATCAACTTCAATTCACCTGCTGTAGCATGTGGGGCTGTTTCAGGCTCCCTTTCAACAGGTTTTTCTGCATTTGACTTTTTATGCTTGAAAAAGTCAAATGCTTTGGATTCCAGGGTTATCGCCAAGCTTAAGCCTATTAGTACAACGAATACTATACCTAAGCCGAATGCTGATATAATCAAGCTATCCCAAATCGACATATCTATTACCGCCTTTTACATTTTTTTAATAGTATATCTGACAGTAGATGATTTTCTCTCTTCTCTTTCCTTAAAGAATTTCTCCGCTATCTGCGGGAATGCGATATAGGAGAGCACATCCTCGTCAGATTCAGCCATGCTTCCAAGCTTTTTCTTCGTTTTCTCAAATTCCGGCTCCAATGTTTCGGCAAACCTTGTTGTAATTGGCTCTTCGTCGCCAAGAACTTTTTTCACAAGATCTTTATTTATTTCTCCCGGTGCTTTGCCATACTCACCTTTAAAGTATGCCTTAACCTCTTTTGAAACACTTTTGTATCGTTCACCGAGAAGGACATTAGTAGCCGCCTGAACGCCTACCATTTGACTCATAGGCGTTACAAGAGGAGGATAGCCTAAATCCTCTCTCACTCTGGGTGTCTCCTGGAGAACATCGTCCAGTTTATCCAAAGCGTTTTGCTGTTTAAGTTGTGAGATCAGATTTGAGAGCATTCCACCTGGGATCTGGTATACAAGAGCATCTGTCTCGGTACCCATTACATATGGGTCAAGAACGCCTGATTGGATGAACTTATCCTTGATCGGTCTGAAAAAGTCATTGATCTCTTTGAGGACATCTTCCCTAAGACCGGTTTTAAAGCCCATTTGTTTAAGAGTATAATTTAAGGTTTCAGTTGCAGGCTGTGATGTGCCGCCGGAGAATACCGAAATAGCAGTATCGATCCCGCTGCATCCAGCCTCAACTGCCTTTACACATGTTATTGGACCAAGTCCTGTAGTTGAATGGGTATGTAGAATAAGAGGAACTTTCACGGTTTCTTTAAGAGCCTTGAATAGATCATAGGCTTCCTGTGGTCCCATTATTCCTGCCATATCCTTGATGCAAATAGAATTCACACCCATTTCCTCCAGGGTCTTACCCATCTTTGCATAGTTTTCAAGATTGTGAATAGGGCTTAAGGTATAACAGATCGCTCCTTGAGCATGACCGCCCCATTTCAGTGTTTCTTTCAGGGCCACTTCGATATTCCTGAAATCGTTCAGGGCATCAAAAATTCTTATAATATCCATACCGTTTTTTATGGACAGCTCAACGAATTTTTTAACCACATCGTCAGGGTAATGCTTATAACCTAATAAATTCTGGCCTCTTAAAAGCATTTGAAGTTTTGTTTTTTTGACCTTTGATTTGATCTTTCTTAATCTTTCCCAGGGGTCTTCAGATAAGTACCTTAAGCATGAATCAAAGGTTGCTCCGCCCCAGCACTCTATTGAAGCATAGCCAGCATCATCGATTTTTTCCAGGACAGGCTCAAAATCTTCAAAAGGCATCCTGGTAGCGATGAGAGATTGGTTTGCATCTCTTAATACAGTTTCTGTGATATTTACTTTCACTATAGTCTCTCCTTTCAATAATGCAATATAGTTAAAAAATTAACAATATAATCCATTATTAATTTTTTATATCTTTCGGTTGCGGGAATGGGCAAAAAAATGCTTACCGGTTAATATTCTAAACAAAAAAGCACCGTAATACAAGTAAATATTAATATATTATTTAATACCAAAATAACCCGAGCAGCCGATGTTGTATACTTAATACAAGATACAACGGCTGTAAGCCTTTGTATGTAGGTTTTTTAACAATCTTTAAGGCTTTTAAAAACTCAGTCTCTATGTTATTATATTAAAGGTTGAATTAAAGATTAATAGTAGTGTAAGATTTATCTTGCCAGTCAACTATATATTTATTGGAGTTGGTGAAATGAGAATACATAATTTTAAAGGCGGTGTTCATCCTCCTCAAGCGAAAAATACTATGGAATGCTCCACAGTCAGTGTTGGTGTTCCGGAAAAAATCGTTATACCTATGACTCAGCACATTGGTGCACCATGTCAGGTATTAGTTAAGAAAGGTGACTATGTTAAGGTCGGCCAGGTGATTGGAAATACTGAAGCATACATTTCCGCACCTGTTCATTCAAGCGTATCTGGAACAGTAACGGCTGTAGATGAGAGGATCATTTCGGGAAGCAAGCCTGTGGTATGTGTCGAGATAAAACCTGACGGACTTCAGGAATTGTCTGAAGATATTGCAGTACCGATAGTGGACAGCAAGGAATCTTTTGTAAAAGCCATCAGGGATTCGGGTCTTACAGGTCTTGGAGGTGCAGGTTTTCCTGCCCATGTAAAGCTTAATCCTCCTAAAGACACGAAAATAGATACCCTTATTATCAACGCTGCTGAATGTGAGCCCTATATTACATCCGACTATCGTGAGTGTATGGAAAACACCGGCGATATAATTGAAGGCATAAACCATGTCCTAAAATGGACAGGCATACCCAGAGCATTGATCGGGATTGAGGACAATAAGCCAGGGGCAATAAAAAAACTAGGGGAAGCGGTAAAGGATTATAGCCATATCACTGTTCACAGTCTTAAAACGCGTTATCCGCAAGGTGCTGAGAAAACGCTTATAAAGACATTGACAGGCCGCGAGGTTCCTCCCGGGAAATTGCCCCATGATGTAAGCTGTCTTGTGATGAATGTTGCCAGCGTCGCTTTTATAGCCGAGTATCTGAAAACCGGAATGCCATTGATAAAAAAGCGCATTACCGTTGACGGATCGGCTGTAAAAATTCCGGGGAATGTGTATGCCCTTATCGGTACACCGGTAAAGGATGTTTTTAATTTTTGCGGAGGTTTTTCTGCTGAACCTAAAAAACTCATTATGGGAGGGCCTATGATGGGTGTAGCTTTATACTCTGCCGATTTGCCCGTAATGAAATATACCAATGCCCTTTTGGCTCTCGATGAAAAAGAAGGATCTATTCCTGGCGAATATTCATGTATAAGGTGCGGAAGATGTGTGAAGGCATGTCCGATGAATCTTTTGCCATTTGAAATTGACAGACTGGTTAAAGCTCGTTTACATGATGATCTTGATAAGTTAAACATTATGGATTGTATGGAGTGCGGTTCCTGTGTATATGCATGTCCTTCAAAACGGCTTATTGTTCAGTCGATTCGTTTAGGTAAGGACATCTTAAGGAGAGCAGCAAAGAAATAAAGAAGGACAAGGGGGAATTAACTTTGGATAACAGGCTGTATATGAGTTCATCCCCGCATATCAGAAGCGGGGTCACAACCCAAAGGCTTATGCTGGATGTAATGATTGCACTAATTCCGGCAGCCTTCGCGGGTATATATTTCTTTGGTATAAGAGCATTTGTTCTGATAGCTGTCACAGTTATATCATGTGTAGGCTTCGAATACTTAGCACGTAAAGCTTTGAAAAGGAACAATACTGTTGGAGACTTAAGCGCTGCCGTCACAGGATTGCTTCTGGCACTTAACGTACCGCCGGAATTACCTTTATGGATGGCCGTTGTTGGTTCGTTTTTTGCCATAGTTGTTGTAAAACAGCTTTTTGGCGGTATTGGCCAGAATTTTGTCAATCCGGCACTGGCTGCCCGTGCATTCCTGATAATATCCTACGGAACAAGGATGACATCATGGACGCCGCCCCTGGCAAGAGCAGCCGAGATTGACACGGCTACATTTGCAACGCCTCTGGGTGCCTTAAAAGAAGGAGGGGAGCTGCCAAAGCTTATTGATATGTTTCTCGGAAACATAGGGGGCTCACTGGGCGAAACCTCTGCCCTTGCGCTTATTATAGGCGGTATTTATCTTTTAGCCCGCGGAGTTATATCGTGGCATATTCCAGTGATATATGTGGGAACGGTAAGTTTGTTTGCATGGATAATGGGCCCGACAGGTATGTTTACGGGCGATCCGCTATTCCATATCCTGGCCGGCGGCCTTATGCTTGGTGCTATATTTATGGCGACGGATTATACCACAAGCCCTATGACCACGAAGGGAATGGTGATTTATGCTGTAGGATGCGGCATTTTAACCATGCTGTTCAGGTTATATACAAATATGCCTGAAGGCGTTTCTTATGCCATTCTCCTCATGAATGTGGCTGTCCCTATGATTGACAGATATGCAAAACCGGCAAGATTTGGAGGTAAAGCGCATGTTTAAGGAGATTATCAAGCCCTCTTTAGTTTTGTTTTTAGTATGCGCCTGTATTACAGGGGCTCTTGCTTATGTTAACGGCGTAACTGAGCCTATTATCGCTGAAAATGCCAGAATTGCCGAACAGGAAAGCCTGAAAAGTGTATTTAACGGCGCAGATAGTTTTCTTGAACCAAAAGAGGCAGAGGAGCTTAAGACAGAAGGCTTTGAAGTGAGCGAAGGGATAGAAAAGCTGTATGTGGCACAAAAAGGCGGGCAATCGGTCGGATATGTCGTTGCTGTTTCTTCCGGAGGTTATGGAGGGAAGATAAAAATGCTTGTAGGAATAGATAATGATTTTGATATAAAAGGCGTTTCTCTTACCAGCCACAAAGAAACTCCAGGTTTGGGAGCCAAAGCTTCTGACCCGGGATTTACAGAACAGTTTCTGGGCAAAGCGCCTGAGAAAGTATTTAATGTGGTAAAAAGAGTTCCGAGAGATGACAATGAAATTCAGGCCATAACTGCTGCAACTATAACATCAAAAGCAGTAACACGAGGTGTTGATGATGCGGTGGCGCTGGTTCGTTCAATGACGGGAGGTGTGTAGGATGGCTGAGAAGAAAAAAGCTTTTACAGTTTTAGTGGATGGTTTGATTAATGAAAATCCTACCTTCAGGCTCCTTCTTGGCATGTGCCCGTCACTGGCTGTTACAACAATGGCCAAAAACGGTTTAGGAATGGGAGCAGCCGCAACATTTGTACTGGTAGGATCTAATTTGGTTATATCGTTGATCAGGAAAATAGTACCGGATAAGGTCAGAATACCGGCTTATATCACAGTCATTGCTGGATTTACAACCATGGTTCATTTGCTTATGGCGGCGCTTTTGCCTGAACTGAATAAACAATTGGGGATTTTTATTCCATTGATTGTTGTTAATTGCATTATTTTTGCCCGTGCCGAGATGTTTGCTCAGAAAAACGGGCCATTGCTTTCGGTACTGGATGGCATAGGAATGGGTGCCGGATTTACTCTGGCAATAACTGCTATCGGGTCTGTCAGGGAAATTCTCGGTGCAGGGACCTGGATGGGAATTCCCGTCACCGTTGATCTGTTTGAACCGGCTATTATGTTTATCCTTCCCCCCGGAGGATTTTTGGCTATGGGATTTCTGGTTGCCCTGTTTAATAAGCTGACTAAGAAGAAAAAGGAAGATAATGGCGAGTGTGAGACCGGGTGCGGATTGGGTTGTCCTGGCTGCAGCAAGGCAGCAAACGGAGGTGAGGCATAATGAAAGAATTATTTGCTATACTTATAGGCGCGATGCTTGTGGAAAATTTTGTGCTAACCAAGTTTTTGGGCATCTGTCCTTTTCTTGGAGTATCAAAAAAGACCTCTACTGCCCTTGGTATGAGTGGTGCAGTTGTGTTTGTCCTCGTACTTTCCCAGGCTGTGACTTGGCTTACCAATCAATATTTGCTTAAACCCAATAATCTCGAGTATCTTCAAACTATAGCGTTTATTCTTGTAATAGCTGCTTTGGTTCAGTTTGTAGAGACTGTTTTGAAAAAACTCATGCCTTCTCTTTACAAGGCTCTGGGAGTTTATCTTCCACTGATTACAACCAACTGTGCGGTTTTAGGTTCGGCACTTATATTCGTTGAACGTGACTATACATTTGTTGAATCAGTGGTTTTTGGATTTGCGGCAGGACTGGGCTTCACATTGGCGTTGATCCTGTTCTCGGGCATAAGGGAACGCCTGGAAACAGCTGATATTCCCGAGGCATTTAAGGGAATGCCTATAACGCTTATTGCTGCATCATTGGTGTCCATAACTTTTGTAGGTTTTGCAGGTTTGATTATTTC
>JAAYNO010000210.1 GCA_012520855.1 Clostridiaceae bacterium
CCGAAATTACTGAAAAAGTCGTTCCTTAAATGTCATTCTGAGCGTAGCGAAGAATCTTATTAGCTGATAATGCGGGTTTTAAGATTCTTCATTCCGCTTCGCTCCATTCAGAATGACAAAACCCGGGGTTTTTCAGCAGTTTCGGACGGTCCTCTTTACTCACAGCCGCTATCCACTACTGTATGGTGAAAAAATGAGTATAGAGGACCGTCCCCTATACTCATTCTGGTTACCAAAGGGTCTACCTTATACCTGCGATCTTCAGGATCTCAATGGTCGATTCAAGCTTGTTCATCGTATAAAGATGGATCCCTGCCGCACCTCCATCCAGGAGCTCTCTTATCATTATTCCGGCATATTCCTCACCTGCTTTTCTGAGATCTTCCGGATTGTCCTGGTATTTATCTATCATAAGCACCAGTTTGGCAGGAATGGAACACCCGCTCTTGGCTATCATGTTCTTTATTTTTGCGCTGAATATCGGCATCACGCCGGGAATAACGGGACAATTTATGCCTATTTGAGCGCATTTCTCCAAAAAGTCAAAATACAGGCGATTATCAAAGAAAAGCTGGGTCACCAGAAAATCCACTCCGGCATCTACTTTTATTTTAAGATATCTTCTGTCCTCACTTAATCTTTTACTGTCAACATGCCCTTCCAGATATGCGGCTGCGGCAATGCAAAAATCACCGGTTTTCCTGATATGGGCAATTAATTCGCTTGCATATCTGAATGCTCCTTTTTCAAAACTGAAATCCGGATCATCAGCAGGAGGATCTCCCCGCAGAGCTAATATATTTAAAATGTTTTCTTCCTTCATAGTCTTAAGAAGCGAATCGATCTCTTCAACGGAATGTCCTACACAGGTCAAATGGCTCATGGATTCAATGCCATAATGATTCTTCAATCTGGAGGCAATTTCGACGGTCCTACCCCTCTGGCTTCCTCCTGCCCCATATGTAACACTTATATAATCAGGTGACAGCTTTTTAAAACCTTCTATTGAATTAAAAAGCGTGTCCAAAGGCATATGTGGTTTTGGGGGAAATATTTCAAATGACAAGGTTTGCCGTTTTTTATTATATAGCTCAGATATTTTCATGATATCCTCCAATCCTGTTTTGATATATTTTAGCCTAATAAAAACTGCATGTCTATAAATTTTTGGAAGGCACACTCGAATATTCTTTAATTTTTCATAGTATTTTCTAGTATTATTAGGGGTTTGCAGAGATAATAATGTTATTGTATAATCTTTCTGTATGCAATGTATCACGGTATTATTAAGGGGGATTTATTCTTGCGATTAAAGCCAAGGGCCGGAGATTTTCTAATTATTGCAGCGATTATTACTGCCGCGGTCCTCATGGCTCTTTTACTTTTTGAAAAAGATTCCATTGCAAAAGTGGCAATAATATCTCAAAATAATACTGTTTTGGACAGTGTCCGGCTGGATGAGCTTGAAGAACGTTATACTATCGACTATCAAGGAGAATACCCGGGAACGATCGAAGCTGAGAAAGGAAGAATCCGTTTTTCCCACGCCGAATGCCCGGATCAGGTCTGTGTCCGTACCGGCTGGATAAACCGCCCGGGACAGATTGCTGTTTGCCTTCCTGCCGGTATTATAATAAGGATCGAAGGCAAAGATACAGATGTAGATATAATAGTTAAATAATAGCATTGCAGAAATTGGGTTGATATGCCCTGATATGCTAATGGTTTAACAAGGTAACAGCTTACACCGATTAATATTTGCACGCATTTGGACATTGACAAAAAAAGATTGGTGGTTACATGAAAAAGTTAACTTTAAATAGTATGTTGATTTCCCTGGCCGTAGTCCTGTCTTATGCAGAAAGGTTTATTCCGCTTGATATAATTATCCCGCTGCCCGGAATCAAGCTGGGTTTTGCCAATATTGTGACAATGTTTGCTTTATTCTTTTTGGGAATACCTTCTGCTGTAACTGTAACGGTGTTAAGGTGCGTATTGGCTTCACTTCTTTTTGGAGGCATGTCCTCACTGTTATATTCCTTATCCGGAGCTTTCCTTGCACTTGCTGTAATGATTTTATTAAAGCTTGGCTATAATAGGATTTTCTCCCTTTTAGGAATAAGCATGGGTGGAGCGGCTGCGCATAATACAGGACAGATAATAATGGCAAGTCTTATGATGAAAAACACCGCGATTTTTTCGTATTTGCCTTTTCTGCTTTTAGCAGGATTGGGGACAGGTTTACTAACAGCAATAATAACAGTGAATCTTTTTAGGATTATTGAAAAAACTAATAGTGTTAAACTATCTTAAAGTGGTATAAATAAATCATATTTTCTTTACATAATGAAAGGAGAACAGCCATGGCAAAAAAAGTGCTGATCGTTGGAGCTGGATACGCTGGTATAGAAGCTGCTCTCACACTTAATAAAAAGAAAAAGAGAGACAATATTGAGATCACTCTTATTGATAAAAACCCCTACCATACGCTTCTGACAGAGCTTCATGAGGTTGCGGGCAACAGGATATCGGAAGAGGGTATTCGCATCCCTTTAAAAAGTATTTTTAAATATACTGATGTCAATCTTGTAATGGACGAAATAACATCGTTTGATTTTGAAAACAATAGAGTTTCCTCCGACTAATAATTGTTGACATGCTTCCCCGCATTCTTAATACACTTAATGAAAAGAATGCCGCAAAAGCCCATAAGTACCTTGAGAAAAAACTTAAGGTCGAAGTGATTACAAAAACGAAGATAACTGAAG